>JAKQYF010000046.1:8283-28760 GCA_023356535.1 Trichodesmium sp. MAG_R03
ACTTTTTCTGTGTTGTGGAGTTGTTTTTGGGATTCTAATAATTTTGCCTCTGTACCATCGACTTGAGTAACATATTTTTCTAACTCATCTCGTGTTTGTGTTAATTGAAACTTTGCTTCTGTTAATTCTAACTGACTTTCTTTGTATTGATTTTTATATTTTTCTAGTTCTGCTAGTAGAATTTTATTTTGGTTTCCTAAAGCAGATAAATTCATCCAATCTTGAAATGCCCAAATTCTATAGGGGGATGATTTTATTTTTTCTTGCCAGGAAAAGTCTAGTGCTTCATCTTCTGGTTTCCATGCTCTTGCTTCTAATTCCTGATACATTTCTATAGCTTCAGGAAAATAATAATCTATGACAGTAGGTCTGTGACTTTCTGTTGATACTCGATTATTAAATAATGATGGATCGTAAACATTGAAAACAGGGGAATTAAAATTCGTATTAAATTTTTGATTGATTTTTTCAATAAATATTTCTTGGTTATTAATTATTGTCTGAATATTTGTTAACATGCAACGATTAGCAGTGTAATTATAAAAATTCATAATTTTCTGATTGTAGTGTAACCATAGTTTTACTGCTAGTTCTGGTTGAGTTTTAAATATCTTATATTGCCGAGTATATAGAGAATCAACTACTTCCCAAGGAGAACGATAAATTAATATAAACTTGGCATTTGGTAGTAGGCATGACCAAAAATCTAGGAACAAAGTTGTCCGAGGTTCTGTCCATCCCCAATTTCCACTGATAGAGTTTTTGGTAATAATTTCTTTAGCTTTTTCTTGAAAGTTTTCTTCTACATCTATTTTTTCTTGTAAAGTCCACCCATCCTCATCTATACCTTGAGATTGTAATACTTGTTGATGAAATTCATAGAAGTCTAAATTTGCAAAATATCCGTATTTATTGTGTTCTGTTCGCTCCATTAATTTCTGGCCTATATGCAAACCTACATTTTGGAGGATAGAAGCTGTTAAGGAGCTTCCCGAACTGTGCATACTACTAATAATTAGAGTTGATTTTTCTGTTTTATGCATCATATTGATTTCGATTGTGTATTATCAAATATTAGTATTGAGTATAGGATTGAATTTCTACCTTTGTTCAAATAATTAATCATCCTTGCATAGTATTCCCTAGGAAAAGAAAGCAATCTCAAGAGTTTGCTTTGTGTCCATCTAAGTTAAAAGTTCTCTGATGTTTTTATTTGAATACCATTACTTATGTACTTTTGTCAAGCACTTTTAACTTCTATAGCCATGAGCACTTACAATCTTACATATTACTATTGTCTTTAAATGTAGCACAAATTTCTGCTACTATTACCAATACTTTCACATATACAGCAGATTTCGGGCAAATGATGTACAGGGTAAGTGGTAACAATCATATAGTGCGGGCATCTAGCCCGCGTAGATATACCTTATAACAACGGAAAAGGCTGTATTACATAGGCTATTATTAATAAGTAATATTGCTCAACCCTCAATCATCAAATAAAGGAATTTTACACAAGAATGTCAACAACACCAACAGAAACCAGTGTTAACTATCTTCATATTGGAAATAAATTATTAAGGCAAGGTAATTTTCCTGAAGCTACTGATGCTTATCGTCAAGTCATTAAACTTAACCCTAAATCAGTAGTAGGTTATCAAAACCTAGGAGAAACTCTCATTTTACAGGGAAATTTAGAGGAGGCAGCAAATATCTATCACCAAGGAATTCAACTACAGAAAAATTCTCCCTGGTCTTACTATAACTTAGGAAAAATTCTGATTAAACTTGAGAGGTTTGATGAGGCAGTTATTTATCTACATCAAGCTATTGAAATTCATCCAGATTTCCCCAATTTTTATCAGAGTTTAGGATTAGCCTTGGCAAAACAAGGATTATTTGATGAGGCTATAGTTACTTATCGTCGCGCTATTAAAATAGAGCCAAATGCAATTTTAACTTATCAATATTTAGGTGAAGCATTAGCAAGTCAAAAAAAGTATGATGAAGCAATAGAAAGTTTTAATCAAGCTATTGAGATTAATCCCTATTTATCAGAATATCATGTAGGCTTAGCTAAGGTCCTAGAAAAAGCTGGTCAAATAGAAAATGCAATTAATTCTTTCTATCAAGCTCTTGAATTAAATCCAAATTTATCTGAAACTTACTATTACATCGGGTTAGCTTTAACTAAGTTGCAAAAGTGGGAAGAAGCTGTTGATACTTTTGTGGAAGCTATCTCTCTAAATGTCGAAAATGCACAACTTTATCATCATTTAGGAGCAGCTTTAGCTCAATTGCAACGTTGGGAAGAAGCGGTGGCTGCCTATCAAAATGGAATTAAATTTAATCCTAATTCTGCAATAATTCATCATCAATTAGCTTATGCTTTAGCACAACTAAAACTGTGGGAAGAAGCTGTGAAAGAATATCATGAAGTTATCAAAATCAATCCTAACTCTGCAGTAGTTTATGACCAGTTGGGAGAAGTATTAAGAGAAATGCAAAAGTTGGAAGAAGCTATAGATTGTTATCAGAAAGCTGTAGAAATAAAGCCAGACAATCAAAAATTTAATCAGCATCTACAGGAAGCATTGACAAGAAGACAGGAAAAGAATAAAACTGTTATAGAGTCTCATCTTAAATTAGCAAAAATGATGGAAGAACAAGGATTTGTTGATGAGGCTATTTCTACTTATCATAAAGTAGTAAGTCTTAATCCTACTGCTGCTGATTTGCATCATAAATTAGGGTATACTTTGGCAACTTTAGAAAGGTGGGATGAAGCGATAACTTCTTATCGTCAGGCCATTGAACTTTATCCAAATTCAGGTGTTGTATATTATCATTTAGGCATAGCTTTAGCACACTTAGATTTAGATGAAGAGGCAATATCTTCCCAAGAAAAAGCAATTCAACTTCAACCTGATTTATCTGGCGCTTATCAAGCTTTAGAAAAACTACAAGCCAAATCAAACTAACTTAACTCAGAACTGATGCAGGTGAACCCAAAAATCGGTTTTTTTCGTCAGTGTTTATTGTTAAAACAAGGATTTACCCTAGAAACTAGGTTTCTTTGGTTAAGTCCTATTATTAACTGATCTTTTTTCACTGAATAAAATAGTTAATAGAAACTTTGATTACTACCCCTGTTTTACTGCGCAACATCAATGCACAGCATAACTTAGGAAAGCCATTTCAGTTATCAGTTATCAGTACATTTTTCAAATATCCCACTAATTTTTACTTCTGACTTCTGAGTTTAATCGTAAGTAGGTAGGCATGAAAAAGCTTCGCTATATCAAGATTTGTATACTAACTCCAAGCTCCTCCAAACCTTTGGTTTGAGGCGTCTTTACATTTTGCTACATAGCGCAAAATTTAACGCCAACTTATTTACTTAGGGCTTGCTGATTAAATATCAAAGCATTGATACATAAACGCTATAGCCTTTTTTAGCCCTGAAAAAGTGCCTGGTTTTCGCTCCTGAGAGCTGTAGGTCAATGTCCCCCATCTCACAAATTCACTAACAAGGAAAATGTTTTATAACAGCTTGATCTTTATACTTTTTCTTATCTTTCTGATCCTGCTGTTTTTTGGCTCTGGCCTCTAAATTCTACAAAATCAGATGTTTTTTTTTGGCTCTATAATGGCCATAATCATTATAGTTTCATAATATCCTGAACTATTTACTTTCAAATAAATATAAAATTTGAAAATCTTAAGACATCTGACTCTATAATATTAGACGGGTGACTGTGAGAGGATGTCCAGATGCTATTCCCAGATCAAGTTTCTCAGAACTCAGAAACTGAACCTATTCCTAGAATTTATCAAATTTTAGGATTTGACAGAATACCTAAAAATGTTTTGGAATTGCCCCAAGAACTGCAAATAGTCAGTATAATTCGTCAGGGATTTTCAATAATTTCTGTAATTAAAGTAGCAGAATATTGTGGTATTTCTGAGTCACAAATGGCAGGTTTATTAGCAACTTCCGAACGAACTATATCTAGACGTAAAAAAGATCAGAAACCTCTCGCTCTTTCAGAGTCAGATAGACTTTATCGCATTGCTAGAATTTTTGCACACACATTAGATGTATTTGAAAATATGGAAACAGCAAGAGATTGGTTAAAAAAATCAAATCGTGCCTTAGCTGGAAAAACTCCTTTAGAGCTATTATATACAGATGCAGGCACACAACAAGTAGATCAACTTTTGAATAAAATAGAGTATGGAGTATATAGCTAATGATTAATGATTAATTCTTAATATAGCAATCCCAAATAGGTTATGACAATTTTAGGATTGCTATATGTACTTTATAAAATAGGAAACTGCTGCATGAATTTAACAGTATGGCGAATTTCTCATAAAAAATATATTAATATTGCTTTGATAGGTGAAGGTTGTCATTGTGGCAAAGGTCGTTGGAATTCTAAAGGAACAGCCTTAATTTATACTTCAGCAACATTATCTCTAGCAGCATTAGAAACTTTGGTATACATGGAAATCGAAAATTTTAGTAATATATTTGTATCTATTAGTCTAAAAATCCCTGACAATTTTCCTATAAAACAAGTAAATGAATCTCTATTACCTCATAACTGGCGCGATAACCCTTCACCTGAAGCTTTAGCCTCTATTGGAGATCAATGGTTCACTTCTAAAACTACAGTTCTATTAAGGGTTCCTTCTGCTATTATTCCCCAAGAATATAATTATTTAATTAATCCTCTACATCCAGATTTTGAAAAAATTTCAATTGCTCCACCTCAACCTTTTACCTTAGACCGCAGTATTAAAAATATCGACAAAAACTTGTTAACAAGACTCTAGAACTAGGATGTCATTTACTATAATAATGCCCCTATTTACTTCTGATAGAAATTTAAAGGCAACTATTTGAGCATCACTCCAGAAGTAAGATTTGATAACTATAGCAATTCTAAGCTGTTAACTATTTAGGGTTTGCTGAAAAAGTCTTTTTCAGGAGTAGGGGACCCACTCCTAACATCTCCCAGGAGGATAAGTAGGGACGTTTCGCTACGGGAGATGAAATGCATTTTTATTATACAACGTCTCTACAGAGGAACGGGGAATTGGTAGAAGAGGTAGCTGGATATACTTGTCCCTTCATTTTTCTGCCATAGGAGTGCCCGAAACCCTAACTTTTTAAGCCTTTTACCAGCAAAAAGCTAGTCCTTTTTGCCACCCAAATCAGATCTTATGCTTTTATATGTCAATGATTTTATGATTAATCAGCAAGGCCTATTTAGATTGCCTATTCTAACTAACAACAAATTAAAGCATAAATATTGTACAGTAAAGATTTGGCTATTTGGCCACTGGACTATTGTACTTGACTACCGTGAACCCTAGGGTCTACTTGACTTGCTTTAATTGGTACTAGTGAAGCATTAAATTTATCACCTTGACCAACTGTACTCTTATATGGTAACTGACTTCCGGCAACTAAAGCTTCTATATTTGCTGCCATGATAGACTTTGGCACTTCTCCAATAATCTGGCTAACTTCAGTTCCCTCTCGATCTAAAAACACAAAGTGTGGAATACCATCTACCCGGTATTTAACCACTTCTGGTAACCACTTGCTATTATCCACATTCAACATCACAAAATTGGTATTTTGAGCATACTGTTGTCTAATTTTCTCCAATTCAGGAGCCATGGCTTGACAAGTCGTACACCAATTAGCATAAAATTCAACTAGAGTGGGTTTATTATTGCTTAATGCCACGTCTAGAGGTGTTGCAGCTTCAGCCATTTCATTTAAAGAAATAGAGACCTTCTCAGTTCGTAGTCCGATAAAAATGCTTACTAATAAAACGATCACTACTGAAACAATCATAAAATTTCTCAGGCGTGTCACCAAAGAGGAAATATTTTTAGACTTAGATAGATTTACATTCATTGTTATAAAATTAAGTTGATTTCAGGTGGTAAATTTCTATTTTGTTACATTATATAGGGACAAATTTTTAACGCCTATCTGCTTAAAATCCTTATTCCTAAGATAAAAATAATGTAGCCATTAGAGGTAGACTACTATTGCTAACTTATTAATATAGTACAATAATTTATCAAAATCTTAAGGTAGAAAAATGTATAATTGTCAGCAAGTTTTAGAAATAGAGGACTAACCAGTGAAAAAACGAGTGACGTTAACATTTCCACAACAGTCAATTCATATGCCCATTACCTATAGATTAGCAAAAGATTTTAATGTTGCTGCTAATATTATTCGTGCTCAAGTAGCACCAAATCAAGTTGGTAAATTAGTGCTAGAATTATCAGGAGATATTGACGAATTAGAAGCTTCACTGGAGTGGATGAGACTGAATAATATAAATGTATGTCTAGTTAGCAGAGAAATTTTAATCAATGAAAATAGCTGCGTAGACTGTGGTTTATGCACTGGTGTATGCCCTACAGAAGCTCTAACTTTACAACCTGATACTTTTCGTCTCAATTTTGTCAGGTCCCGTTGTATCGTATGTGAACAATGCATTCCTACCTGTCCAGTTAAAGCAATTTCTACTAACCTATAAACTTAATGTGAAATTAATGCCTTTACTTTCTTTCACTCTACTTTTAATTAGTTATAGTATTTTTGGCTGGAGTCTCGCAAATTCTCAAGCTTCTCTATTTTTATATTTAGTTGTTATAGTTAGTATTTTTTTATTAGATGCAATTTTAACCTTTTCGTTTCCCAAATTTTCAAGTAATAGTTCATTGGTTTTATTCTGAACTTTATGCTTTTCTTTATGCAATTTTTACTGCTTTTTTATGTGTAGTTATAATTAGGTGGATTAACGTTTTTATCCATAGTTTGGTATTAATCTCTACCGGAATCTTAGTAAGACTAGATACTAAAATTTATCGTCTAAGCAGGTGGCAATCTTTTGGCATTTTACTCATTATTTCAGAGGGGAGCTTGGAACTGGGATATGCACTTTACTTAGGGCTTGCTCATTAAATATCAAAGCGTTCTAGATAACCTTAGCACTCTTTTGATTTCTCTGAGCACCAAGATTGTTACTTGTTCAGAAGTATCTTGAATATCGATATTAATATGAACATCTGCATTAGCATAAAGTGGTCTTCTTTCCTCCAAAATACCCTTAAGTTTAGCCAAAGGGTTGCTATTCTGAAGTAAAGGTCTGGTCTGATCGCCTTGCAAACGACTATATAAAACTTCTACTGGCACATCTAACCAAACCACTATGCCATGCTGTAAATAACTCCAGTTAAATTGACTTTTTACTATACCACCACCTGTAGCAATAGTCAAATTTTTGTAACTAGATACTTCTGATAAGATCTTTGTTTCCAACTCCCGAAAAGCTGCTTCACCCTCAGTGGCAAAAATTTCGCTAATTGACTTCCTAGCAGCTTGAGAAATTAAATCATCTGTATCAATAAAATTATATCCTAAGCGTTGAGCTAGTAAATGTCCCACAGTTGTTTTGCCAGCACCCATCATCCCAACTAGATAAAGATTTACCCCCTGTAATAATTGCCTATTACTAATATCCATAGTGATGAATCATACTAAAAATATCTAAAAGTTTATTACATATCCTGAAAAAAAGCTTGAGGTAGCATAGGGTTTGAGAAAAATAAGCTACCTAATCATTTGAATTCTTTCAAAAAAATTTGGGACTTTATTTAATTCTCATTTCTAAATGGTCTTAAGTACTTAGTTGACATCCTCTCCGGTCTAAAGCCACTAGGCTTCCTAGGGAGTCGTAGCCCCTCGGCGGGTTGACATTTCACAGGCTGCTTCTACTTTGGCAGTAATCTTATGCTGGCCTCAATGTCTGTTTTTTGTCTCGGATTCCCCACCCACGACTAATATATTTCTTGTGAACTAAAAAAAACATAACATAACCTGTGAAAAAAATCAACCAAAAAGTCGCCCTAGAAGGGCGAGGCTTTAAACCCAATTTTTCGGTACAATTAATGACACATACCGACTGCTCTATTCTTGCATAAGTGCCTCTTACCTAAACAAAAATACTTATCAAGTTTAAGTAAACTTAATTTAAGCTACTAATTGCTTAATTGATTATTCTTCTGGAGAAGTTTTATCATCTTTTTGTTCTTGTTGTTGAGTGGGTGTAGATTTATCTTGAGGAGGCGGTGGAGTAATTACCCGATAATCAGCATCATACACGGATTCATTTTGACAAACTCCTGAACCACTAGGTTCAAGATAACCATAAGAATAAACCGAACCAGACCAAGACTCTGTTTTTGGTTCTTGTTCGACTTCATAATTTTTCTCTGTAGAACCTTGAATAAAAGACTGTTGCATATCTTCAATATCTTGTTCTTTTGTGCTACTATCCCAAGAATTACTAATTCTAGTAGGTTCTTGTCTCCAGTCATCAATGTTCTCATTTTGCTCCCTTAGTTCCGAATCTTTATTCAGGTTAAAGGAGCTTTGAGAATCTGAAATTTCTTGAGACTGTGAATATCTATCCCTACTTTCTTCTGATTGATCTTGATTCTGAGATTTTCTAGCAAAAGGTTTGGCAGATTGTAAATTTTGTTTGAACAGGTAATTTGAAAGTTCAAAAATATTATAAATCAACCAGTAAGTAATTAAACCTGCAACAAGAGCACTTAAAATCCATATAGAAAGAGGTAGAGGTATAGATTTTAACCCCAGAAAAGTTAACTGCAAACTAGGAGACCAATTTTGCAAAACAAATAAGGCCAACCCACTGATGACTACAATTAAGACTATTAACAATAGTAAATTCTGACTTCTATTCATGGCCTACCCATCGTTTAATAGGAACACAATCTAAACCAAATTGATCTAAGGCACGAGCTACAACAAAGTCGACCAAATCTTCTATAGTTTGGGGATTATGATACCAAGCCGGAATTGCTGGGACAATTCTTGCTCCTGCTTCTGCAAGAGTAGTCAAATTTCGTAAATGAATCAAGCTCAAAGGTGTTTCTCGAGGCACTAATATTAGTTTACCACCTTCTTTTAATTGAACATCTGCTGCCCGCTCTAGTAAATCTGAGCTAAATCCAGTAGCCAATTTACTTACTGTTCCCATACTACAAGGAATAATTATCATACCCTGAGTTCGATAGGAACCACTAGCAATATTTGCCCCTATATCTTGCCAAGGATGACAACAGAGTTTGCCGTTATTTTCTTCTCCTGCTTGGTCTCGCCAGAATTTTTCTTGTTTAGTTGGTTCAGCAGGCATTTTAATATGTTGCTCTGCTTGCCAGACTGAATAAGTAGCTTTTGATGCTACTAAGTCAATAGTATAATTAGCTGCCAGCAAAAATTTAATGCTTCTGATAGCATAAATTAATCCTGATGCTCCTGTAACTCCCATAACTATTGGTAGGTGAGCAGTAGACACAAAATTAGTCATATTTGAATATATTTTCAGAAACTTCCTTTTATACCCTGGGCAAACCCATCTAAGATTCTGGAAGCTTCTGCTTTTAAGCTTTATAGGAGTAATGAGGATAAATACTCATAAGCTTAACATCTTAGATTTTTCACACCGAAAATGGCTTCAAACTTAGTATTAGCAAAGATAATACCTCAAAGAGCTAAAAATGGCTGAAACCTAGATAATATAAGATAATGGTTGATTTTAGGTGAAAATATTACTATATCAGATTCCCACCTTATTGGGACTTATTTTTTTCAAAAGCCCAGTTAACCTGTCATATCAAATCTATACTAATTGGACATAGATTTAATTACGTCATAATAAGGATTGTAAGCTATTGATTGTGAGGTTATTTAACCGAATTTGAGATCAGAACTTCAAAATTAGGTAGGTTTGCCTTGCTTTCATACCAACAGGACTTACCCAACGGCAATAATTGTAGTAGCAATATCTGGAAAATGACCAATTTATGCGCTATATATTGCGCCATATATAGCGTTACTGCGTAAGTCCTGACCAAATAAGGGTATAAAAGTATATTTATCCTATTGCCCCATCCTTTTTTTTGACAACGGCTATAACTTGAAAAAATCATCTCTCACACTTAGCAGATTTTGGCCGATTTGGTATTAGTCTAAGTATACCTCTTATATTATATCATGTTCTGAACAAAGCTTAATACAGGGGTAAATATTTTTTGCTTATTCCCTATCCTACTCCTTATCTCCCGACTATATCAGGACTTACAGAGACGAACCTAGAAACCTGTTTTTTTGGTCAATGTTTATTGTTAAAAACAACGGTTGATCCTAGAAACCCGCTTTCTTTGCGTAATACCAATTACCATAAACTTTCCTATACTTGGATTTTCTATTTCTAAATATTATTTGTTGGAGTAAATACTAGATAGAATGCTAACTTCGGTTATCAAGGAAAGTTATTTTTGCAAGCTTTTGAGTATAGCAGGACTTTTGAAAATTGGTATAAGTCCTATCGGTACTTACAAAAAAAAGTAGTAAAAAATAGACTCAAATATAGACAGCCAGGAGCTTTTACGTCGAAAAGGCATGATTCCTTGATCAGCACGGGTTCTAGCCATTTTTATGGTTTTGACGTAATTCCCTTGCCTAGACTGATTTTCAAGCATTTTTCTGCCCAGAAAATGTGTAAGTCCCATAGTAAATGGCAGGAGTCAGGAGAAATGGCAATTACAGAGGAGGTAGTCGGATATATTTGTCCCTTGATTTTTTTGTGATGGTTAGCCCGAAATCCTAACTTTTTGAGCCTAAGCCACTGAAAATCTGGTACTTTTTGCTACCTAAATAAGGCGAAAACCTTTATATGTCAATCCTTTGAAAATTAATCAGTAAGCCCTAATTAGAACCGATAAGAATTAGAGGAGAACTCTTCATCGTCAAAAACAGTACTGCCCCCACTAACTGCAACTAAGTCAATTTGCTGGCGATAATAATCAACACTCTTGACCTGCACTTCTACTATATCCCCTAATCGATACTGGTTACGATTTTTGCGTCCGACAAGTGTTTGTTGTCGGGAACGATATTCATACCAATCATCTTTCAGAGAAGATACATGAACTAAACCCTCTACTCTGAAAGTTTCTGTAGACTCAGAGAAAATTTCAATTTCTACAAAGAAACCGTAAGACTGTACCCCAGTAATCAAACCTTGGAAAGTTTTACCAGTACGTTCTTTCATTAATCCAGTTTTAATTAATCCTTCTAAGTCTTCTTGGCCATCTTGTGCTATATTTTCTCGTTCTGTTAAATGGACAACTACTGAGGTGAGTTGTGCTTCTAATTCTTGCTGTATTTCTGGGGCTAGAACATTCCAGGAGATTTTGCCATGACATGAAGAATGTCCCAGCTCTACACCTTCTTTAGAACGACTAGAACGGCGATCGCGACCCTCATTAAATACAGTATGTAATACTCGTGAAATCAATAAATCGGAATATCTCGAAATTGGTGATGTACAATGAATATAGCCATGTTGTAAGGCCAAGCCAAAATGAGGTTGAGCTGTGGTGCTATAAATTGCAGGTTTCAAAGTATCTTCAAGCAAGTATGTTAGCACTCTTTCTGATTTTGATGTGGCAAATTCCTGAACAAATGCTTGATAGTCAGCAGCTTGTAGATATTCTTCATCTTCTAGATATAAGTCAGCTCCAAGATTACTAGCTAATTTAATAAACTCTTGGATATCTCCTGGATCTGGCGAATTTTGGACTCGATAAATTGCAGGTACTCCTAGTGCTAGCAAGTGACTAGCTATTGCTTGGTTAGCCAGGACAATCAATTCTGCTACCATAGAACGAGTTGGAAATATGTCAGGAATTATCATTGCTCCTAAAGGACTCTCATCGTTATAGTAGCTTTTTTCATCTGGTAAATTTAGGTCAAAAGCACCCCTTTGTAATCTGGCATTTCGCACTGCATGACTAACTTCTTGGAGTTTATTGATAGCATTTTCCAGTTGGTCTAAATTTAGATTAACTAATTCCTCTATATTGCCATTAATGATTTTTTGTGTTTGCTCGTAAGTTAGATGAGCATCTACCTCGATAACACTGGGTTCAATCTCAAACTCAACTATCTGACCATTTTTATTGACAGTTATTAAAATAGATATAGCTAGTCGATCTTTTTTTGGTATTAGGGAAAAGTAATCACTTGATAATGCATCTGGTAGTATAGGAACTACTTGATTTCGCAGGTATATGCTAACACCTCGCTTACGAGCTTCTTTATCTAGTGGAGAGTCTGCTTTAATAAAATAGGCTACATCAGCAATGTGAACTCCTACTCGCCAATAATTAGTAGAGGTTGTGGTTTCTATACTCAGAGCATGGTTAATGTCTTTCTTGTTGAGTTCTCCAAAAGAAATTGTCAGCAGTTCCCGCAAATCTAGTCTATTTTTTTGATCTGGTTTGGTTGAGTGATTTACTAAAGACTCTGCTTCTTTAAGAACGTGATCGGGAAAAAAGCGCGGTAAATCATGTTTGCAACATACTATGTCTAGGTCATCTGCTGCTTCTGCATCTGAACCAAGAATTTGAACCACTTTTCCTATAGGACGTTTTTCTCCTAGGGGATAGCGCAATACTTCAACATGGACCAGGTGGTCTATAGCATCTGATAAGTTTGGACCTTCTGGTACTAAGTCGAGTTCAAATAGCAGGCGATCATCTAGAGGTACTGCTCTATAGTAGGGATCTCCATTGTGCCCATTTATTTTCTTGATTCTTGCTAATAAGGAAGGGTTAGCACGTTCTAATATTAGCTTAACTTCTCCTTCCGGACTTCGGCGACGACTTCCTTCTTTGATAATTTTGACAAAGACGCGATCACCATTCCAAGCATTGCTCAGATGACTCTCGCGAATGTAAATATCTTCTGTTCCTTCTAAGTCTTGTATCGCGAAGCAAAATCCTTTACTAGAACAACGTAGTTTTGCTTCTACGAGTGCCTCTTCAAAAAGTCGCCGATAGCGACCTTTGTCTTTAGCGAGAACTCCTATTCTTTCCAAAGCATCCAAGGCAATTTGTAATTTCCTGATACTTTGATCGTTGTGACAATCTAGTTTTTTCTCCACTGCTTTGGGAGCAATTAATTTGTCGTCACTGAAATTTGCTAGGAGTGTAGCGATGGAAAATTTCATGCAGCGTTTTATCCTTTTTTTATCGATTCTACTATTCTATAAATTAGTATGCCATTCAATGTTTCAGATACATCAAGCCCCGCAATTCCTGGTAAAAGTCGGGAAAACTGTTCATAGCAATGTGACGGCACTTTGGTTTCTTCAAGTTAGTAACTCAATTGCGTTCATGCTACTCTTACTGCCATTCTTGACATACTCCCCTGACGTTTAAAATCTCTATCTAATGAAAAGTTACACTCAGGGCAGTCATAAGTCCTGACTTTTAATGGCATATCCTGAACATGACCACAGTTAGAACAAGTCTTTGATGATGGAAAAATCTATCTACTACTACTAACTCCGAGCCATACCATTGATACTTGTATTCTAGCTGTCTGCGAAACTCATAAGATCCTTGGTCGGCTATTGATTTCGCTAGCTTATGATTAGCTTTTCATGTCGCGCAGCGAAACATACCGCTGACATTCAAATCTTCAATGACAACAGTGCCGTGGTTTTTGGCTAAGGATGTTGGCTACTTTTCTATGCATTCTAGCTATCTTTAGTTGTGCCTTTTTCCAATTAGCAGAGCCTACCTGTTTATGACGATTTAGGTATTGCAGCTTGCGCAGATTGACCAAGAATAGCTTCCTAAGATTTCGACCTATATACTTAGGTGTCTTAGAGAGGTTTCCTCTTTCCCTTATTCTTTTATTACGACTAATTTAGTGAGGATATAAACTTTGCAATTCTGTTACTTGCCTATCGCACAAACTGACACAAAGCGTCATAGTCTGATGTTTACGTCCTGGTGACCCTGAGACCTTCAGTGGTTACTTATCCACAGGCATCAACGGCCAAGTAAACCGTATTTCTCAAATTGATACTTGTATTCGTTTTAGTAGAATGGAGATAAACCACATCTAGGGCAATCATAAGTTCTCAGATTTAAAAGGCATATCTTTAAGGTAACCACAACTAGAACAAGCCTATTCGGTTAATAATACTTATATAATTATTATATTGTTATTTTTTGATTAAGTCAATGCTCCTGAGTTAAGTAACATACTCATAGGCAATTCATTTTACAGAGAAAATCTGTATATTGGGATTATCTTTGCCAACATTCAAGTTGGAGCAATTTTTTAATGGCCTTCAATTGTTAGTTGGCCTATTTTTGTTTGAGTTTCATGATAGCTTCAAATTAGACTTTTGGCAAAAGTAATTTTTGTTAATGTAGAAAGTTAAACATTCAATTTTCTTTAGGTTTTACCAAATCAAGAATTATGTTAGAACGTTTTCGAGCCTCTTATCCTACAGGTTGCTTAATCTCTGAATTAATTACTATTCATAACGGTAAGTACATAGTTCGTGTTTTAGTCCAGGTGAATGATAAAACTTTAGCTACTGGATTAGGGTCTGCTGATACTGTGGAGTTGGCAGAAGACCTAGCTAGAGAGCGATCACTTGCTACTCTTACACTTAATACATCTTTTTGTGCACCTCAAACTTCTGTTGAACTTTCTTCATCTCCATCTACTACTAATCAAGGATCACAATTTACAAAATATGTTAATATTCCTTCACAAATAAAAACAGAGGAATTACGAACAGCAGGATTAAATGTAGATTGTAATGAAGCAACTCAAACTTCAACTGTTTCTTCTGCCTCAAAGAAATCAGAAATTTCTACTCCACTGAAAAAAGATGAATTACCAATAGCAGAGTATAGTCTTAATTATGAGAATGTTTCTGATTTGCCTCAAGATTCAAGTGCATTTGATAATAGTTGGTTAAATAAAAATTATAGTCAGGAACAAAAGGAAGAAAATATTGATGAAACTACAGAAGCGCTAATAGACTCAACATATCATCTAGAAAGTGAAATAACTACATCAGAACCAATAAATTCTAGAATAGACTTAGCTTCTACCATAAATAGTAATAATCAAATTTCTTCCTTTGAGGACGTATCTGATAATAATATTAGTATAGATACCTTAATAGAGAATTTGGGATGGACAAAAGATCAGGAGCGAGATTTTATAGCACAAAATTACAGTCAAAAAACACGCCAATTTTTAACAACTGAACAGTTATTAAATTTATATCAACATTTAGAGGTGCTGGAGAAGGTAACGAAAGAAATTAAGGATCTAGGTTGGAAAGCAAAGCAGCAAAAAGATTATTTTGAATACAACCACAATAAAGAATCTCTGGAGCTTTTAAATGTAGATGAATTACAAAGTTTTTTGCAGTATTTGGCAGTATTTGGCAAAACTACTAGTGAAATTCAACGTTTGAATTGGAGTCCTACAAAAGGAAAAACTTTTCTCAAAAAAAATTACGGAGAGGAGGGTCGTACACGACTTTCATTTGAACAATTACAAGATTTTTTACAAAAATTAGAGGCGTTAGATACACCCCAATAAATAAATTCAGAATTCAACCCTCCTAACCTCTCTAAGGGAGAATGGCCATTCTTACCTAAATTCTCAAGTATGGACTAAATTTGAGAGGCGCGAGAATGTCTATATCGCCCTGGGGATTTATCTTACTCCTACCTACTCTATAATTCCCCATTCCTTCTGACTCCTAACTACTCCCTAACAGGAGATATAGGTTGAGCATTAGAGGGATTACGGTTATAAACTTGGTCTATTATTCCGTATTCCATTGCTTCTGTGGCTGACATAAAAAAGTCTCTTTCTGTATCTTCGGTAATTTTTTCTATAGATTGACCTGTGTGTTCTGCTAAACATTCATTGAGATATTTTTTGAGGTATAATATCTCTTTGGCTTGGATTTCAATGTCTGTAGCTTGACCTTGGGCACCACCTAATGGTTGATGAATCATAATGCGGGAGTGGGGTAGGCTCATTCTTTTGCCTTTTGTTCCTCCACTTAGAAGAAATGCTCCCATGCTAGCAGCTATTCCCATACAAATAGTACAGACATCGGGCCTAACGTGTCTCATGGTATCATAAATACCCATACCAGCACTAACAGAACCCCCAGGGGAGTTTATATAGAGATAAATATCTTTTTCTGGGTCTTCTGAGTCTAAATATAATAATTGGCCTACGATTAGGTTGGCCAGGTCAGAGTCTATCCCTTCTCCTAGATAGATTATCCGATCGCGCAACAGCCTAGAATAAATGTCGAAGGCTCTTTCACCACGGCCAGATTGTTCAATAACGGTTGGAATCATATTTTTTAAGTCAAAAGTTCAAATTAAAAGTCGAAATTATTGTAGTTAGTTAAGATACAATATAGCGTTTCTCAATATTTATAAGGTACGGTTATTTTTCTCTTGGCATGGAGTCAGGGTGGATCAACATAATTCCAACTGCCTGGGTTATTAACAAGAATCATACCGGCAATGGTAATGCCGCAAAATACGTCGAGAGATTTTAAGCGCATTTTTTATAAGTTCCTTGTAGTAGGGCGTTATACCACCCCATTTTTATTGTTATTGGCAAGAAAAACTATTTTTGTATTTATATTCAGTAAGAATTATATAGCAATTCATGCATAGGTTGCAAGAATTCAAAAACTAGAACTAAACTCTGAAGACCGTACCCATTAGCTAATACTCCAAATCTATTCTCCAAAACATCAATAAAATAGGATTGCTATATTTTTTATTTAGATATTTTTCAGTTGTCATCTTGCTAGATAAATATGTTGATTTCTATTTCAAAAATACGATATAATTTAGTAAGTAATAAAAAAATATTTAAGCTAATAATTATATCTTAATAATTATTTTATTTTGAGAAGTCAAATTTAACTATGGCTAACAATAAAACTAGTATCGAATGGACGGATAGGACTTGGAACCCTACGACAGGTTGCGACAAAGTTAGTCCTGGTTGCACCCATTGTTATGCAGAAGCAATTACAAAACGTTTTACTAATAATTTTCCTGAAGGGTTTACTTTGAAACTTCATCCTGAGCGGTTGAAACATCCGTTAAGTTGGCGTACTCCTAAGGGAGTTTTTGTTCATTCAATGAGGGATATTTTCCACGAAGATGTTCCTATTGATTTGATAAAAAAAGTATTTTAAATAATTGGCAAAACCCCTTGGAATATTTCTCAAGTTTTGACGAAAAGACATGAACATTTGGTTGAACTAGCACCTCAATTAGAATGGTATGAAAATATTTGGATGGGTGTATCGGTGGAAAGTCAAAATTATGTTCATCGTGTTGATTATTTACGAAAAGTACCTGCTCATGTGAGGTTCCTTTCTTGTGAACCACTGTTAGGAGATTTACAACTTAATTTAATCGATATTGACTGGGTAATTGTAGGTGGTGAATCTGGTAATAAATATCGTCCCATGAAAAAAGAATGGGTAAAAAGTATTTGTGAACAATGTCAAGCTGCTAATGTAACTTTTTTCTTTAAACAATGGGGAGGTAGAACTCCTAAAACTTTAGGTAGAATTTTTGATGGAAAAGTTTGGGATAAAATGCCGGAAATGTGGAATGAACATCAAAAAAAATGGGGAGGATGCAGGGTAAAATATAAGGATAAATCTAGACAAGAAAAGATTTATGTTTAGGGGAATATAACTTCTACTGTGTTTCCAAACGAATTTTTTCTACCCTTGGATGGGTTTGCAGTAATCTGACGTTCAGCTTCCAATTTTATTAGGATATCTTTGTAATTTTTTTTAAAATATGGCTTGTCTACATAATGTTGATTATAGATATCTATCATTTTAATTTTCTGACCTGCAAAGTTATTTAAAAGAATATTTTCTAAATCATCAAGTGGTCGGGATAGTTCAAAAAGTAAAGGTTGATATTTTGTCGCTGGACTATACTCAAAAGCTGGTACACCTTTTTCAGAAGATGAACTTTCCTTAGCCATAATTTCTTTCATGATTGAGTATCCTTGAATATGCTTTGATATGAAAATAAGATGATGGCTGGTTCTCGTTTATAAGTAATTTTTATAAAATATTTAAGTACTGTAAGTCTTTTTCAGTCATAATTTCAGTAAGATAAGCAAATAGTTTTTGAGAATAACTTTATACTCTCCAACTATTAAGTTAACAAGAAAAATATGAGCAAGCAATTAAGTGTTATACAACGGCATTGAAGCAGGATAAAAATTCTGTTAATGCTATGGCAGGTTTAGCAGAAATTTTAGGACAAAAATCTGACTGTGAAGCAGCAGTTGAACTATATCAGAAAATTCTGAAACTTAATTCTAATTCTGCTGATGCTTATGCACAACTAGGAATAGCTTGGCAAGAAATAGGTGACTTGGAACAAGCGATCGCTCAATTTGAAAAAGCTATAAGTATTAATCATAGACATATTAAAGCTTTTATGCTCATCTGGGTTTAACTTTGCAAGATGTAGGTAAAAAGTCTGAAGCTGAGTCAATTTTTAACTATTCAGTTCAGAATTAGTAGCTATAGTCATTCTGATTTAGATTGAGACAAGATTTTCTTGCTGTGAAAGGGTTTTTAGCTGAAAAAGTATCCCATTCTTATTCGGAATGACTATAAATATCAGTTTACTGGTGTAGAAGGATGGCAAAATTTGACAGCTTATAATAGTGGCTTGAAAGATTACATTCTTCCACATCCTATTCTTTTAAAAGATCGACCAGATAAACCAATAAATAGAGGTAGTCAAACCTACGAAATTTTTACAGATAATACTCCTGTAATAACAGCACTAAGCAAAAAAATTAATAGTTATCTTCATGATTATTTTAGTCATTTCACTTTGAATTCTAATTATCAATTTTTTCATAATTTACCCTCAGACTGGAAACTAAGTGGTTGGGCAGTTGTTTTAGAGTCAGAAGGATTTCAAAATTCTCATATTCATTCTGAAAGTTATTGCAGTGGCGTTTACTATATTCAAGTTTCAAATACTATAAAAGACAATAATTCTGGGGCAGGTTACTTAAATTTTGGAACTTCCTTTCTTTCAGAGTTAGATATGGAAAATCTAGATAAACATAAGATTCAACCACAAGCAGGATTATTAGTAATTTTTCCTTCTTATTTTTGGCACTCTACTATCCCATTTACTGGAAATAGTGAGAGAATTTGTATTTCATTTAATCTCCTTCCTTTAGATAAATAAAATTGTCTGATATTTAGTTAAATATTAATCATCTGTTCGGAGGAAGTTCCCAGATAAATCAATTTTTCTCATCAGAACTTTTACGATACGACTTCAGTAAATTGATTACTTGCAAGAGGCAGAAATATTTATTGTATAGCAAACCAGGGTGCTTAGGACATTATTGGGCCTCTCAAATTTAGTCTGTGTTGGGAATTTACGGGGTAATGGCCAGAAAGCCACTACTGACTTCGCGCCTTCTAACTTCAGCTATAAAACTCAACTCATCTGTTGATATACTTTTTTTAGTTAAAATGGAGAAATTTTGTGGATTTATCATTAATTCCAGCTCAACCAAAATCGGGACTAATAAATGTTCTGATAGAAATTACTGGCGGAAGTAAAAATAAATACGAATTTGATAAAGATTTACAAGCTTTTGCCCTTGACCGTGTACTATATTCTTCTGTACAATATCCTTATGATTATGGGTTTGTCCCTAACACCCTAGCAGATGATGGTGACCCCCTTGATGGAATGGTAATTATGGATGAGCCAACATTTCCTGGATGTGTTATTTCAGCAAGACCTATAGGTATGTTAGAGATGATTGATGGGGGAGATAGAGATGAAAAAATTCTCTGTGTTCCAGATAAAGACCCACGCTACACTAATGTTAAATCTCTTGAGGATGTGGCACCTCATCGACTAGAAGAAATAGCTGAATTTTTCAGGACTTACAAAAACCTAGAAAAAAAAGTGACAGAAATACTTGGCTGGAAAGATGTTGATCAAGTAATGCCATTAGTAGAGAAATGCGTTCAAGCTGCAAGTAAGTAATATTAATTCTAGTATCTTCGGAATTACAAAAAATTTAGGGGTGGGTTTTCTAGAGATTTTACTCAAATGAAGACTTACCTCTATTTTTTAAAAAGACCTGTTAACTTTTTAAAAATCTTGTGGCACTTGCTGTTGGTATCGTCAGCAGACAGTAGTTTTCAGGTCAATAGTTTTAGATTTATAGTGATTTTAAATAAGAATGAGACACTATTTGGCACAATAATTACGAATAATTTCCAAATCGAGATGTATTGATAGGTGAATACATTCTAGCTCTTTTTAATGCACTAAAATCATGTTCTATGTCATTTAAATCAGGAGAGTATTTTGGCAAAAATAGTAATTGGTGACCCCCTGCTTCTACTAATTCTCTAATAACGTTTTTTCGTGTTTAATTGGTGAATTATCCATAATTA
>JAKQYF010000460.1 GCA_023356535.1 Trichodesmium sp. MAG_R03
AATATTTTTAAATGAGAAAAATAAATCAAAGTAAAGACAAATATTAGTTTTTATGCTTTGTGCCAGAAATAGTTGTGTCTGATTTAGATTGGTGAGCTGTAGCTAAAACACAATTTAGTCCACCACCATTTAGCAAACAATTGTACTGTTCAGTAGATATATTCTTTAGGTGTAATCATGAAGCTTGTTTATAGAATTTTATAACTACTTCATTATCCTGTTTACCCATAATCATTGTATAGTTAGCAGGAGGCAAAACACTAGTAGTTTCTTCTGTTTTTTCCTTGACTTCATCTACAGGTTTATTGCTTATTAAAGGATAGATTGCTATTCCTGCGATCGCAAAAGCTTCAACCCCAACACTAATAAGTTTTAATATCTTAATAAATCCATCTAATTTTAATAATTTTTTCTTATTCATATCGATAGCCATTTTATTTTCCTAAATCATTGTATTTTTGCTTTAATTTTGTCATCCCAATAAGAAGTCGCCTTCCACGATTTAGACTTGCCAGACTTAGAACAGCAAAAAACTAATTTTATAGTCTCTTCTTTAGGGGAATTAATATTAATTAAGTTAACTCTCACCCTCCTCACCTCAGCATCTAAACCACCTACTTTAGGGCTGAATGGAGACCAACCATCAAGGATGAGTGTTAGAGGTGAGGGGTTGCTACATTCTTTGTTAAATATAGCTTACAGCTGTCGTGAGTGCGGGTGAGAGGTGGGTGAGGTCTCACCTACCCCTCACCTTTAATATCTCTGCTAACACCATCGTCACTTTCCTATAACTCATCATCATTATCAAGATATTTTTTACTATTAAAAGCATCACTTTGTTCCTTCAAGTTACTATCAGTATTGTTAGCAACAAAAATGATTTATTTATATAAAATAATAGGTTTTATTATGTCACCTAAAGGCTTTCTAATTCGTTTATATTCAGGATGATTTTGTGTGTTAGATGGATGGCTAATTTAAAAGACAAAGCACAGCTAACCACGCAAGAATAGCCAGTGTTAGACAATTCGATTATCTTTCATTATCAGCTTTTACTCCACCAATTAAAGTCTCATCTAATGTAGCTTTATTAGATAATATAATTACAGCTTAGTCTTTAGCTTTTTTACTGATACCAATAGTTTCTACATTAGCATCTTAAATCATAGCAAAAACAGCTATTTTATACTTTATAGAGTTAAGTAAAATAGTTAGACATCTAGCAGCCTCATCCTTATCTTTCTTACTCCAATTGTTCCTACAGTCATTGATTTTATTCCAAATTAAAATTAAATCATGTTCCTTTTTTAGCTCATAATCTTGTAGTGATTTACATAACTCTTTTCCTCTCACAAACGACTGCAAACATTGTAGAATTTCATCATATTGATTAAACGCTAATCCTCTTTAATCTTTTGCTAATTTCTATTAGCTGCTTTTGCCATTTGACGACTATTTGAATTACTTCTCAAGTTGCTAACAGCATTTTGATAACTAGATTGAATCTCAGCATCGACTTTGCCCTTATCCAGTTGTGCAATTTCTAATTTTCCTTTTAAGTCGACTCTTACGCCGGGGGAGTATAATACTGAACATCCTTCTTTGTCAAGAATGTTATTTTCGGTTTCTGCTTTGGGAGTGTAATTATAAGATGATGCTTTTGCACTCAATCCCTTGCCTGAAGAAGCTTTGATGAACCCATTACCACTATCAATTCCTATATAGTGCTTTTCTGTTCTTATTTGTTCTTGTTTGCTATTGTCTGTTTCTTTTTGTTATCGTTATCATATATTTTTTCTGCTTAAATGGTTACAGTTCAGAACAAATAAAACTTATTTGTTCATATTGATGTCATTCCAGAACTTTTCAATAATTTCACTAGACTATGTACA
>JAKQYF010000461.1 GCA_023356535.1 Trichodesmium sp. MAG_R03
CTCACTCTTATCGAAAAGCTAAAATTGCTACCCTGGTTGTTACTGCTATTGTATTAGCGATCGCTCTAATAACAAACAATAGTGTATTTGCTTTGGTAATTTTCTCTTGGTCAGTTTTAGCCTGCGCTTTAGGCCCGTTATTGGTATTACGAGTGTGGCAAAAACCTGTAAGCGTTCCAGTAGCAATAACAATGATGATTACTGGTATAGTCGTTGCCATTATCTGGAATAAAGGCTTTAACCTATCAAGTGCTATTTATGAAGTATTGCCTGGTATGGTAGCAGGCTTTATTGTTTATGGAATTGCTAATTTTTGGATTTGGCCTAAAAATTTGAGTAAACAATAAAATAATACTACTACTTTATCAATTTAAGCAATTAGGAAAAAGATGAACAATCAAGCTAAATTATTACCATTAAACCATTTATCATCACTACCTATAGACTCCTTAACTGCATTAATTGGCAGTCTAATATGTATATCTTTTTCACCAATTTTTATCCGTTTAGCCGAGTATAACCTTGGTCCAAATGCTACAGTCTTCAATCGTTTTTGGATTGCGGCTATTGCCTTTTGGGTGCTAAGTATATTGCTAACTGTACATTACCGAAAACGAAAAAATGAAACTCAAATTGAACTAAAGAAACCCGAACTAGTTAAAAAAGGAAAGCTACTGATAGCGGATGGGATTGTTTTATCTATTGGTCTGATATTTTGGTCTTGGTCTTTAACTATGACAAGTATTGCTCACTCTACTCTGCTCCATAGTGTAGTGCCTATATTTACTGTTTTAGGAGCATGGTTAGCTTTGAGTCAAACCTTTGACCATCGATTTCTATTTGGTATGTTTGTGGCGATCTGTGGTTCTGCCTTGTTAGAAGTGAATGATATTTTCTCATTCAGAATTAGCGAACAACTACTAGGAGATTTAGCAGCTTTACTCTCAGCAGTATTGTTTGGTATACACCCACTCATAGTTCAGAAACTTCGCACTCACTTCAACCCAGTTACCATTATGACTTGGTCTTCAACAACGAGTGCCTTATTGCTCTTACCTGTGGTTCTAATTACTGAGAATCAACTTTTTCCAAGTTCATTAACTGGTTGGCTTTCAGTCATTGCTCAAGCTCTTTTTAGTCAAATGATAGGTATAGGGCTGTGGGCTTATTGTCTCAAAAAATTATCTGCTGGGTTTACTAGCTTAGTTGCATTAGTTGTTCCTGCTCTTAGTATGATCGAAGGTTGGGTAATTTTCTCGGAAAATATTAACCTCTGGACTTTGGTAAGCTTCTCAATAATTTTATGGGGAATGTATTTGGCTATATCAAGTAAATCTACTGTTAATCCAGGAGTTGAGTCTTCTAATTAATTAAGTTTAATTAGTGCATCTACCAAAAATTTATCTTTATGTATTTTTTCCCCACATTTCTGTGTTTAAATACGTCAGTGTGTTAAAGTTTAAAACAATCAAAAAAACAACAAACAAAAACTAATAAAAGTAACAATTTTTCAGCCGTGCTAACAATTGAAAAACTCCCAAATTATCTGTCATCAAATATTAGATTGCGGTTTTTACGCGATGAGGAAAAAAGCTTTACTACCGGTGAAAAAGAACTGCCTTTGGTCATAGAACCAGTCCAGGAAAAATCCTTCTCAGCTCTCGCTGAATTAGTCAGGGAAAATAGGGACTGGTTTCATAGACAGCAAGACAATTGCGGCGCTCTGTTATTCCGGGGATTTGAAATAGAAACTGCGGCACAATTTGAAAATATCCTAGAGCTATTGAATGTTAAATTGGCATCAAAGTATCATTTTGGCAGCTCTCAAAGAAATCGAATAACTGATAAAGTTTTCACCTCTTCCGAAGCACCAGGGAATTTGATAATACCT
>JAKQYF010000462.1 GCA_023356535.1 Trichodesmium sp. MAG_R03
ATCAGGTAAAGCAAGGTCTTTTCTGCGGTTATATCCGAGTGTAATTAACCAAAATTGTTCGTCTTTAGATAATTCAACTTCTTCTAGTCTAATATCTTGCGTTCCTCCTAATAAATCTCTCATTGAAATTAAGTAATTCTTGGCGGCAGACACGGCACCACGAACATCTATTCTAGTAGCTGCTTTTGCCATTTTTTCTATTGGGTTTTCCATGATTTTCACTCCTTGATTTGATTGTTTTTTCTAGGCAATATCTACTTGACGATAGCACAAAAAGTTGTAATAAAAAAGTAGCGATCGCGAAGCGGAAGGTCGTTCTATCGCCTATTTTATTTATGTCAATATTAACCGATTTTTTGGTGTAGGAATTTCTTGTCTTAATTCTTAAGCAGTTTCAATCTATTCTTGCATAATTATTTTTAAATTGAATGTTTGTATCCGTAGGGACGTTGCATGCAACGTCCCTACGAGTTTCCCATAAACTATTGACAACCTAGTAATTCTGGAACTTCTGCTTTGAGCTTTTTAGGTAAGCATTCATCCAGCAATATTTTCATAAGTTTGTTCCAATAATGTTTCTTGAGCTAACTTTAATAGAGAAACTGCTTGTTCTTGAGTAACTGTAGGAAAATCATCAAGAAAGTCTGCTATAGTTTCTCCTGCACTTAAATAATCAATAAGAGTTTTAATAGGAACGCGAGTATTTTTAAAGACTGGTATACCTGATAATATTTCTGGAGATATTTCTATTAAATTATTGCTCATACTTTTGGCTATTTATTTTAAATTATTCATCAACTTCAAACAAAGAACGAGGTAATCCCGACTGGGGAATAATAGATTGTAAAGTTCCTATTTTTAATTCTTTGTAGTTAGGAATGGGAATAGTAATAGTCGATTCTTGAGTTTGCAATTGTATCATAATATGACTTCCCCGTACTCTTACTTTAAGAAAACCATGTTCTGCCAAAATTTTACAAACTTCTTCTGCCGATAAAACTCTTAATTTAGCCAATTTTTACTTCTACTTGCTCTACAAAAACTTCATTGTTTAAGCGACGTTTAATTTCTGACTTATTGGCAGTTTCAAAAAAAAGTTCTAATGCTTCAATTAAATTAGATTTTGCTTCTGGCACAGTGTGACCTTGACTAGCAATATCGAGTTCTGGACATAAGGATACATATCCGTCACCCTCTCGTTCAATAATTACTGTTAGTTGTTTAGTTTGTTTCATTTTTTTTGTATAGAAATTTTGTTGATTTATTATTTAATTTAGCATTATTTTAGCATCAATATGATAATATATAAAAACAGCCAAAATAGGAGAAAAAAACAAATAGTAACTTCGAGGAATTGGCCAACTACAGAAAGCAATTTGGTTAACCGCCAGCAGGTAGTGAAACAGATAAATTGACCATAACTAAATTAGAAATAAGCAATTGCGCTTTCTTCGGTATTGACTTCTAATAGCGATCGCTCTTTTTCTGAGGAGGGCGATATAGCTGCCGCCACCATTCTCCGCCAACGCGATAGCGGAAGGTTGTTCTATCGCCTGAGCGTATTTTTAGTTGAGGAATTTCTCGTCCTAATTCTTGAGCAGTTTAATACCATTCTTGCATAATTATTTCTACATTTTGCAGTACTGACTGATAGGTTTCTCTATCAGCTATACAACCTGATAATTCTGGAAATTATGCAACTTGCTATATTCTCCTACTAGGGTTATAATTTTAATAATTTGACAATTATTTAGGTGGTTTTTATGAACATATCTTTAAGTTTAGAAGCGCGAAAATTTATTGAGGAACAAGTTAATAGTGGTAGGTATTCATCTGCTACAGAAGTAGTAGGAGAAGCATTGCGACTTTTATCAGAA
>JAKQYF010000463.1 GCA_023356535.1 Trichodesmium sp. MAG_R03
AATCCTAGAAATCCTAGTAACCCTCAAGATTATCGAACTTTTGGGGCAATTGGTAATGCTTTTCGTTCAAAAGATTGTCCGGCAGTAGTTTTAATTGATGAAATAGATAAAGCTGATGTGGATTTTCCTAATGATTTACTAACAGTATTAGACGAACCTTGGGAATTTAAAATTAGAGAAACAGGAGAAACAATTTCTGCAGAAACTAATTGTCAGCCTATTGTAATTATTACTAGCAATAAGGAAAAAGGAAATTTACCAGCTCCTTTTCTTCGTCGTTGTATTTATTATTATCTTAAATTTCCAGATAATCCTGATAAACTTCAAGAAATTGTTGATATTCACTATCAATATAAACCAGACTCAGAAAATCTCGAAAAAAGTAATTCCTCACATGATGAATTAGTACAACAAGCTGCTAAACTATTTATTAAAATTAGAGAAAATAAAGGTTTGTTTAAAATTCCAGGCACAAGTGAATTCTTAGATTGGTTATATGCACTTTGCAGTTGTCAGACAAAGCAAAATCCTAAGCTTCCTTATCCTATTAATATGTTAAAGGAAGGAGAAAAAATTCCCTATCGAGAGTTAATTTTTAAAATTCGTCAAGATTGGCAAAAAAATACTAATTTTCCTCAATTTAATGATTTATAAAATTTCTCTACTTTGAATTTATTTTATTGATTAAATCACAAAATTTTAAACCACTCATGTTTGAACCTAATTCTTATTTAACAACTATTTTTTATCGTTTGCGAGAAGTCGGTTTTAATTTGAGTATGAGAGAATATTTTTCAGCAAAAGATGCAATCCAAGAAGGTTGGGGAACTAAAAATAAAGAAGATTTTAAAAAACTCTTACGTCTACTATGGTGTAATTCTTGGGAGCAACAAAAACATTTAGCTCTAATATTTGATAAAACTTTTGGTGAATCGGAAAAAACTAAAGAAACAATACCAAATTTCTCTACAAAAACTCAAAAAAATGCAAATTATGACCAATCTGACTCAGATTCATCAACCTCTATTTCTCCTAATACAACAATTGAATTTTCTTCAACAGAAATAACTAAACCAACTACTGAAGAATTATCTCCATTACCTATTGCTAATCCTCAACTAATACAAGAATATCAAGATGATGCGGAATTTTATACTCATTATCCCATTTCTCGCCGTTTTATGGTTTATAGTTGGCGATATTTACGTCGTCCCATTGCTGACGGAGTTAGAGATGTTTTAGATATCAAAATGACTGTTGAAGAAGCAACAAAACAAGGATTTTTCTTAAAACCTGTCTACCGTCGGCGAGAAAAAAATCACGCTCATTTATTAATTTTGGTGGATCAGGAAGGTTCCATGACTCCTTTTCATGATTTTAGTCGAGATTTAGTAGAAACAGCTAAATATGAAAGCTCTATAGAAAGGGTAGATGTTGCTTATTTTCATAATGTGCCGGCAGAATACGTTTATCAAGATAGTTTTTTGACAGATAAAATTTCCTTGGAAACTCTTTTAAATCAATGTGATAGTGAAACTAGAGCTTTAATTGTTAGTGATGGGGGTGCTGCTAGGGGGTATCGTCAGCGAGCAAGAGTTTCAGCTACAACAGAGGTCATCTGGGAAATTAAACAGCATACTAATCTAGTAGCATGGCTAAACCCTGTTCCCAAAAAGCGTTGGGATAATACTACAGCTAGTATTATTTCTCATTTGGTGTCTATGTTTCCCATGGACCAAGAGGGTTTAAAACAAGCTATTTTGACCTTACAAAGATAGTTAAAAATGACTGAAATAACAGATGAAATTATAGCCCAAAATAAGGTGGAGCGATTTGTAA
>JAKQYF010000464.1 GCA_023356535.1 Trichodesmium sp. MAG_R03
GGAATAGAGATTTCATCTTTAAGGGCAGTTGGCCTGTTGGTAAAGTTATCATTTTTTATTTTACCTACAAGTTGATTAAACGACTACCTTTTTTAAAAGCTTATTTTTCGGAAAATAGTTTGTTATGGTTCTCAAGAAGCGATCGCCAGGCATGTGCCAGGTAAGGATGTCATCCTAGGACCCTACAGGAGCACTAACTTCACCAGGACTTACATCTTGCTTCTATATGCGGTGTATTTTTGATAATCATTTCCCATATTTACCAATATTTAGACTACAATTAGTATCTTTGTAGGGAGGTTCCATGCAACCTCTCTACTGTGGTCGATATTGTAGTATAGTTTTTGCCATAAATCTAAATCTAGTTGGCGATCGCTTAATTTATTCTATCAGGACTTACACAGGCAAACTCAGCAACCCGGTTTCTCGTAGATATCTATGTGTTAAAAACAATGATTTACTGTATAAACCCGGTTTATAGGATTTAACAGCCGTTAACCCATATAGATGTATAGTTATGATCATATTAGAAAAGAACTATAAGGACACATCAAACAATGGACAATGATTTGAATATTAAGGTTGTACCTGTAAAATTAGAAAACGGTAATGTAGTAAGAGTTGAAGCCACTGTTCTTAATGGCTCAGGAGATACTCCTGATGAAGAAATTGAATCAGATGTGGCAGCTAATATCAGACCACTTAAAGAAGTAACTGATACAGTTAAAGAAATTGCTGCAACAGTAAAGGCCTCTCTAGAACAAGTCAAACCAACAAAAGCTTCTGTTGAATTTGGTTTGGAATTTGGTTATGAGTCAGGAAAACTTACCGCTATGATCGTAAAAGGAACAGCAAAAGCAAATCTAAAAATTACTCTACATTGGGAAGATATTTCAAAATGAAGAATGATATAGATACCGGACGCTTATACGAATTGTTTCGTAATTGCATAGTACGAATGAAAACTTTAGACACTTTTGGTACAGGGTTTTGGGTGACTCCCGGACATCTTCTTACCTGTTTTCATGTTATTAAAGGAAGCGATCGCCATACTATTGAAATTGTATGGAAGCAGAATACTTATCGGTCTACAGAGATTAATATCTTTAAGGATGCTGACCTTGCTTTACTCAGGGTTGAAGTGGAAAATCATCCTTGTGTATTTTTGGATGAGGAGGCTTTGCCAGGAGATGAATTCTATAGCTATGGTTATCCTGAGCAAAATCGAGATGGGGCTTCAATTACAATGATTTGTGAAGGGCCGACAGATAACAAGAGGTTGTTGACAGTTAAGGATGAAAATGTTAGACCTGGATTTAGTGGTGCTCCTTTGTTTAACCAAAGAACAGGGATGGTTTGTGGTGTTATCAAAAGTGAACGTAAGTCTCCCGTTAATGGTAATATATTAAGGGCCTTGGGTGGGCAAGCAATTCCCACTGGGAGAATTTTTGATGGGTGGTCTAATTTAAAAATATCTAATCAGGAATTCCATCAAAAGTATCAGAATTGGAGAAAAGAATTGGAAGTAACCTCACAGCAAGAACAAAATTCAGAACAACATTCTATAAATAGTTCTTCTGATAATCCTAGAATTCGATCTTTAGAAAATAGGAAACAAATAATAGAGTCTCAGATAGTAGAATTAGAAAGACTAAGTAATCTATGTCTTCAAGATATAAAAGCAGAAACTAATTTGGCTAGAAGAACTCAGCTTAATACGCAAGTTGATAACTATTCGACAGAAATTAATGAACTATATGATAAAGTTGATGAAATTAATAAACAAATTAATAAATTAATAAATTAAAAAGTACCTAATTTATACAAATAATTAAAAA
>JAKQYF010000465.1 GCA_023356535.1 Trichodesmium sp. MAG_R03
AAATTTATTCTCGGTTTGGTACTGTTGTGCTTAACTGGGCGATCGCTTCCCTACCTTTTCCCCATTCGCCCTCAAGACATAACTCAACATCAACAAACCCTAAAATTTACCGACCGTAACGCCCTGCCCTTAGGAACTATCCTTACCCGTAACCAAGAAAATACAGTAGTCATACCCCTAGATAAAATTTCACCTCTATTTATCAACGCTATTATCGCTGCCGAAGACAAAAGATATTATCAACATGGCGCTCTAGATATGAAAGCAGTGGGGCGATCGCTCCTAGAAGCTATCCAAGCAAAACAAATAGTCAGTGGTGCCTCCACTATTACCATGCAACTTGCTCGAATGTTGGAACCAACACCCCGCACCTTCGGGAATAAAATTCGGGAAATATGGTTATCTTGGCGACTAACAGCAGGTATGAGCAAAAATCAAATCCTGGAATCATACATTAACCGCCTACCAATGGGAGGAAACATTTATGGTATAGAAGCGGCATCCCGCACCTATTTTGGCATTTCCGCTACTGACCTCAACCTCGCCCAAGCAACCATTCTTGCTGCCCTACCCAACGACCCCACCGACCTCAACCCCTATTACAACTGGAATATTCTCAAAAAACGCCAAAAGTATGTTCTCAAACGCATGGTTGAAGACAACTATATTACTCAAACTCAAGCTGAAAAGACTCTTGCTGAAGAAATAACTTTACAACCAGAAAATCAAGGTATTATTGCAGCACCACATTTCCTGTTTTGGTTATCAGAAAATCTACCTACTAATAATACTAATCAAAACTTATTGACCACAGCTACCCCTACAGTTATTCGCACTACCATCCACCGACCTTTACAACAATTTGTCACTGCTCAAGTGCAGCAGGTAATTAAAAATCTTGAGCCTTATAATGTCAATCATGCTGCTGCTATTGTTATTGATAATTACAGTGGAGAAATATTAGCTTATGTGGGTTCTCCTAATTATTTTGATTATCAAAAAATGGGTAGTAATGATGGGGTACAAGCATTACGTCAACCAGGTTCAACCTTAAAGCCTTTTTTATATCAATTAGCATTAGAAAATAAAATAATTAATTCTAATACAGTTTTGGCAGATATACCTACATATTATGCAATTCCTGGAGCTCAACTTTATAGTCCTACTAACTATAATCAAGATAGATTTTTAGGACCCGTTATTGTCAGGGTTGCCTTAGCAAATTCTCTGAATATTCCAGCAGTACGAATCTTAGAAAAAGTGGGAGTAGATAATTTTTTAAACCGTCTACATCAATTAGGTTTTAGACATTTACAAGCATCCCCAGAATATTATGGTTTAGGTCTAAGTTTAGGCAGTGGCGAGGTGAGTTTGTGGGAGTTAGCAAAAGCTTATTTAATTCTGGCAAAAAAAGGAGAAGTTATTCCTATTATAACAACAATTTCTCCTCAAACATCTCCAATTTTTCAAGATAGAATCAGGGAAGATTATCTACATACAAAAAAAACAGACATTTCCCCAATACCTAATGCCAAATCTGAAATCCTCATACCAGAAGAAGTTATCCCTATTGCTAGAACAATTCCTCCTCAAACATCTCCAACTTTTCAGGCAGAATTAACAGAAAATTTACCACGGAGAAAAAACCAAAATATTCCCCCGCTACCCAAGGCAAAATCTGAATGGATGTTAATTACAGATATTTTGAGCGATACTCATGCCAGAGCTACAGAATTTGGGGTTAATTCAGCTTTAAATTTGCCATTTCCAGCAGCAGTAAAAACTGGTACTTCTTCAGATTTTCGTGATACTTGGACAGTTGGTTTTACT
>JAKQYF010000466.1 GCA_023356535.1 Trichodesmium sp. MAG_R03
AATCAATCGCCAAAAGTGGTAAATCTCACAGAAGAAAGGAGCTTAATTTTAGAGTTTTTACCCTCAAGTTGTCAAAAATATTATCTGTGATTTTAATAAGAAGCGATAGACTTCCAGTCCGCTTTGCGATAGACTTCCAGTCCGCTTCGCGATCGCACTACTTGAAGAGCTAAGAAAATTAATTGATGCGAACAACAGGAGTGTAGTTCCTCCTGTATGTTATGCTGCCAAAAGAAATCCCTGGTTGACCAAAAATACTCATGCCACTGATTTTTTTGTGTTCTATAGAATTAATTTGTTTAATTTGTTGGCTCAAAATAGTAATGATCATTCATGTATCTTTTTGTACTACAGAATGAAGTACGAAATGTGGGTAATAACTAATGGGTAATCAAACTTTTCGGTAAGAGTTTGTAAACCTTCGAGATTCAGAAGTTGTCTTTCCCTGCGAGCTTCCATTAACTTACTAGCTACATCGCGAGCTATTTCTAAAGTTTCACTCAGAGTTTCTCCTTGAGCAACTAAACCAGGTAAAGCATCGCTAGTTGCCAAATAAACACCTTCAGGTAATTTTTCAATATGTAGTTGTAACAATTTTTCCATAATATTTTAGATTCGAGAAAGTCCAAAATTTTCTTAATAGTTCCAACAATTCAATTTTGTCTTGTTTGACTGTACCCCAAAACGTCTTTAACATCTTAATAATATAATCTCTGACTAAAAAACCTCGTAAATTCGGTCTAATTTTTGCATATGATTTCCCTAGATTCGGAAAATTAGAAAGTAACTTACATTTTTGGCGAATTGCATCAAATAAGTTACTAGCTGAACGAGGATTATTTTTAGCAAGATAATCACAAATTTCATTAATGTCTTTAATTGCATCCTCAGAAAATTGATACTTGCCCATTATTCTCATCCATATTCATTTTTTAATCTAGCTTGTAACTGCTCAAAAACTAATTCGTCATCTGTTACATTCCCTGCTAAAATTTGCTCAGTTGCGCTATCAATTTTTTGGCGTAATTCTTCTAATTGACTATCAACTTTGTTATGTTCTTCAGCTAAAATAATGATTTCCACTTTTTGACCTGCTGTAAATGGTAAATCTGATAAAACTAACTGCTGAGGATTATCAATTATTACATATTTTTTATAAGCATTCATCAATTTTATTAACTCCTTAATATGTCTGTTGGCTTAGGCATTTCTCTTTATAATATATCATAATTATAGGAAGTAAAATCAATCGAGAGTCAGGTATTCAAAGTCAGGCTATATCCAACAAATAATTTCTAACAATGTTACAGATATGAACAACTTCAACATTTTCAAATCTGCCTATTTCTGGTGTTTCTGCTTTTCCATAATTTTCCTAATTTTGCGTTAAAAGTTGTGTAAGTCCCATTATCCTGAAAAATTTTTAGCTATAGTAACAGAATAGGTAATTGTTAATTATTAAACCCTACTGCCTCTTTAATCATGTAAATTAAAATCCCTAACAGATCTTCTAAATTACCAATAAAATGCTCCCATGCTTCAATATCAACTTGGTTTTTTGTCAACCTTAAAAACTTCCAATTACTGCCAGTTGTAATAATTCCATAAATACAAGAAATTTGATTATTTTTTTGTTGGTTAAATAACTGAGCAGCAAGCATTTCTGCTATACACTGAGCTATTCCAGATTTAATATTATCGTTTTTTGCCTCAACAATTATCACCACAGGAGCAGTTATTTCTAATTGTTTGGGAGAATAACTAATCAGAAAATCACATCTTCCTGTTAATCCTTTAGATTTATCTACATTAAA
>JAKQYF010000467.1 GCA_023356535.1 Trichodesmium sp. MAG_R03
AAACACGAAAAAACGTTATTAGAGAATTAGTAGAAGCAGGGGGTCACCAATTACTATTTTTGCCAAAATACTCTCCTGATTTAAATGACATAGAACATAATTTTAGTGCATTAAAAAGAGCTAGAATGTATTCACATATCAATACATCTCGATTTGGAAATTATTCGTAATTATTGTGCCAAGTAGTGTCTCATTCTTATTGAAAAGAACTATACTTCTTCTTGTAACCATTTTTTATAATTTTTTATAATTTTTTTCTTCGTCTCCCATGAATACAAAGTTAGGGATGCTAGCTGCTAATATATATGACCTAATAAATTTATGCATTTTTTCACATAAAACTTCTCTCAAGCTATCTTCAAATGAAAGAATGTTTATCTGAATGACTTCCGGCAAATATTTCTCTAAAAACTCTTCAACTTTCTCTAAAAAGCCTGCTACTTTATAATCTGTCTTACCCCATAAAGCCAACCCTCGGGAAATGGGAATTTCTGGTTGAGAATCTCTGACAAACTTAGTATTAGGAAATAATTCCTCACAGACATTTTGAATAAACCCCATTCGAGAAGCTCCACCCGTTAAAAATAAAGCACCAGGCTCTCTATTTTGGCTATCCAACTTATTTTTAACATTTTCTAATTTCTGACGAAATAGTTCTGCCCAGGTTTTGTTGCCCAATTCCTTGAATTTTTGATTGATTATTTTTTCCAGTTGCTTTTTATTATTAATTGGTTCAAAACTAAATTCTCCTTTAACTGCAAAACTCAATGCACCAAGAACAGCACCAGAAAAATAACGCTCTTTTGTTTTGCGACATTTTAATTTTGCTGTAGATTTGAATGGATGATTGCTTTCTGGAGCAAATATATTTTTTAACTCTTCTATAGTGCAAATTTTCTCATGTAATTCTTTTTTTGACCTCTTCCAATGTTTTTTGTTGTTTATTCTGAGTCCTAGATTTATCTTTAGTTAAAACTTTCTTTACTGCTTCATCAAGTGTGGGTGGGTCTGTGATAAATTAACCCAAATTTTCCCTCAATTCCTTCTCTTGAATATATTCATCCTCATTCTGTTGTTTTTCCATATTTTCGAGTCTTTGTTTCGCTTCTTTTTTTTTGCTGCTTCTAACTCTTGTTGCAGCTTTTCTAAACTTTTTTGATAAATAGCCTCATCAATTAAAGCATCTTCTAAATCTGTTGCTGCAAGGAATTGATTGAGTTGATTTCCTACTAAGGTAAAATCTATACCTGACGAACCAATCTCAATTACTAATACAGATTTTTCCAAGTCCTCTACAGTAACTTGGTTCCTTTTAATAAATGACATTAAATCTGCTTTAGATTCTGAGACTACCTTAACATTCTGCAAAACTTCTGCCAAAAGTTCTTGGTATAAATCGACAGTTTTTTCATCCCAACCCGAAGGATAACCGACATAGAACAAAATTTGATAGTCTTGATTCGTATCTATTGATTTTGTGTGAACCAAATCATCATAAATGTATTTAACATAATTTTTAATTATCTTTTGAGTTGCTTTATCTAGCCTCGTTTTAGAACATATACTATTTTGTCTATTTTGCGACTCTGAGACTTGCTAAAAGCATTTTCACCGTGCGACTTGTTGGCTTGAACAAAACCGCTGAAAAGTATTTATAACAAGCTTTTTATGCCAATACAGGATGGTAAAACATCGGCCATGGAAAACTCTTATATCCTTGTAGGTGAAATTCCTACTGCCTTGTTGTTGGGTTAACAGCGTAGACCATACGGTAGAGACTGAACATCAA
>JAKQYF010000468.1 GCA_023356535.1 Trichodesmium sp. MAG_R03
GTGGGCAAGTTATGGACAGGGACTTGAATGGGTCAATCAATCTCGAAAATTGGACAAAAAATGCCGATAGCTTATCGGTGAACGCCTGTGGACTTGAAGGTGCCGTCTCCCTTGGTTGAAGTAGGAATTGAACAGCAAGCCTGTCTAGGTTTGTATAGGTTTCATGAAGCAGGAAGAAGTTAGTATCTATAGTCATCTTATCATATTGACATGATCCCAACCCTTTCCCTACGGAAGAGCGCGGGTCTTCAACCAACATTGAGATCAGAAATTATTTAGCAAAAAAATTATTATTCAACAATTAACAATTCTTAAACCTTCTCTAAAGTGAAAAATTGTAGTTACTACTACTATAACAAAATAAAAGATTCGAATCATCCAAAAACATAAACTCATAGTCCAGTAAATTATTCCCGGAGGAACTCCAATTAACCGTACCAAATTAGAATTAACACTCTTCTGTAATCTATCTAAACTATTAATCTGTGCTTTTTTCTCAGGGAGAACCGGAAATTCAGCAGTATATAAATAGAAACCATATATACCATCATTTCCTACTCTTTGATTTAAAAATGAATTAATGAGTAATTCTGCTTGATTAAATGATAATTTTTCATTCTTCGCTATTTGTTCTACCCAGATATCATATCTCACTATTTGAGTTGTGATAAAAATTATTGGAACTAAAATTATTAATAAAATTGTGCTGACATAACGACCTAAATATTTAGGTAAAAAAACCGTTGCTAAACCAAAACTCATTCCAACTACAGCAAAAGCAATAATATTGAAAAGTTCAACTATTTCTATTCCTCTTAAAAAATCACCAAAGACTATTAAATTGTATAGAAAATTGTCAGCCAATTGAACAGATATTATTTTTGCTGAAACTATTATGCTCAAAATAAATGAAGTACAAAATATGTAAATAGATAGTTTAAGAAAAAAAACAAAATATATACTAATTTTTCGGATGAACATGGAAATTAAATGGTTACAACATACCATTTATAACTAATTTAATAATTGGAACAAATATAACTTAGTGAGATTATATAATGAGTTTGCTCGTAGCCGAAAAAAATCTTTAATGGTCAGCAACAGGAGAAAATTAAGGAAAGGGTTAAATCTACATCGAAAAATTTGCAACCTGTTCAAAACCAAATTCACAAAGAATATAGATAATTTTTGTGAAAGTATGTTAAACAAACAGTATTAGTAATAGATAATTCACCACTACATCAAAATAATTTTTTCTGGGAGAAAGAAAAAGAATGGTCAGATTAGATAGTAAGAAGTGTGGCTACTTTAAAAGTCAAATTTTAATTAGGGTTTGCTGATTAAATCCAAAAGTGTTGACACATAAAGGTTTTAGCATTTTGAAATTCGAAAAAAGTGTTTAGTTTTCGGTCCTGAGAGCTCAAAAAGTTAGTATTTTGGGCGTTCCCTAAGCAGAAAAATCAAGGGACAAACATATCCTACTACCTCCTCTAGCAATTCCCCGTTCCTCTGTAGGGACGTTGCATGCAAACTCCCTGCTTCTCATCCTGGGAGATGTTAGAGATGGGTTTCCTACTCCTGAAAAAGACTTTTGATAGAGTCGATGGGAGGATTTCGCCTCCTCACCTCTCCTTCAGAACCGTACATGAGAGTTTCCAACTCATACAGCTCCTGATACTAGATAAATTTTTCAGGTTTCGCCGTTCATACTACTAGATGCCACCCTACCACTATAGCTGCGTTTTGGCCGTTGTTAGCAGTTTTCACATTGGCTCATGCCTCTAGTAC
>JAKQYF010000469.1 GCA_023356535.1 Trichodesmium sp. MAG_R03
ACTCATAGAATATACCGAACTCTATCTAAAAAAATCTGGTGAGGATATTATTTCTCGTCTCTACGACTTCATTTACCGTAACCGTCGCCTCTGTCTAAGACCAGAATTTACAGCTTCAGTTGTCCGTGCTTATTTAGACAATTTTCAAGAAGTACCCCTGCCAGTGAGACTTTATTATATGGGGCCAGTATTTCGTTATGAACAGCCCCAGAAAGAAAAATATGGGCAATTTACCCAAATGGGAATAGAGTTAATTGGTGCAACAGGAGCGATCGCTGATGGGGAAGTTATTTCTATGGCTTGTCAAGGTTTAAACCATCTAGGTTTAACTCAATATCAAACATTTATCGGCCACGTTGGAGTTCTCAATAATTTTCTTGACCATCTTCAGCTAGATACTCGTCTTCGTAGTTTTCTGCTTACTCAGATGGAAATTCTCAGAACAGAAGGTAAAGAAGCAGTAGAAAATCAACTTTCTGAAATTTATCCTGCTTTTAAAAAAGATACTTTTTTTGCACAACAACTAGATATAAACACGACAACAAAAAAAATTACAGATATTCTACAAAGTTTAGAAGAAAATGAGGTACGAACAGCAATTTTTGAGTTGCTGAAAAGCATGAATATTGAATTCACAAGCACTCGTGCACCAGAAGAAATCGTTGACCGTTTGTTAGTGAAAATTAAACATCAAGACCAAACTAAAGAGTTAAATCAAGCCCTAGAGTTTATGACTGAATTGAGTCAACTAAAAGGAGAGCCTATTGCCATCTTCAAAGAAACAGAAAAACTCCTTTCAGCTTATAGTATTGATGGTCATTGGTTGGCACAATTAAAAGATATTTTGAAAAGTTTAGAAGCTTTTAATATTGACAAAAATCATGTTATTCTTGACCTGGGAATTAGTCGGGGTCTTCAATATTATACAGGTATGGTTTTTGAGATTTATGACAGCAAGTTAGGAGTGGAAAGAAAATTATGTGGTGGAGGTAGATATGATGATTTGATTTTTAGTTTAGGAGGTAAACGAGAAATTCCTGCCACTGGTTTTTCCTATGTGATAGAAGAACTTAGAAAAGAATTAGTCGAAAAAGATCATTTGAGTTTCAATAATTATCAATTTGTTGAAGTTCTAGTCGTTGGTTTGAGAGGAGAAGATTATAGTGATTCTGTAAAAATTTCTGAAAAATTAAGACAACTAGGGTTACGAGTAGAAACTGATGTAATAGGAAGAGATATTGAGAGTAATATCGAGTATGGGAATCAGCATAAGATTCCATTTTTAATTATTTTAAACTCTGCTGAAAAAAAAGGTAGTAAAGTGCTTTTGCAACATTTGGATTCAGGGGAACAAAAAAATTTAGAATTACATGAAGTAGTAAATCAAGTTAGAAATATTAAAGGAGGAAAAAGCAATTGAGAGATTTTCAAAAATTAGTGAAAATGTAGTAGAAGTTAAACGCATGCTTGTTTCAATCCTTCTAATTCAGCAGAAAATACTAAGAGCTAATAACTGATAATTGAAATGACAAAAGATAATATTTTAAGAATAGCTTTACCAAGTAAAGGTGCTTTAGCAACGGGAACAATGAACTTATTGTCAGCTTGTGGTTTGAGTGTATCTAGACCTAATGAAAGACAATATTTTGGTTTAATTCCGGCTTTGCCACAAGTAAAAGTTTTATTTCAAAGAGCAGCAGATATTTTTACAAAGGTAGAAGAAGGAAGTGTAGATTTAGGAATTACAGGTTATGATGTGGTTTGTGAAGAAGGTCAATCCCATGAT
>JAKQYF010000047.1 GCA_023356535.1 Trichodesmium sp. MAG_R03
TTCGGCTACAGTCCTTTAGCCTTTGCTTACATTTAGGCCATGCACCGAGAGTAATGAGCGCTACCTCATTAAACCTGACCTATGAAGTCACTCCCGTTCCCAAGAGGAGAGGAATTTAACCGCTAAGGATATATGAGTTATCATCCCTGATGACTATTAATCATTCGAGAGATGTGAACCATGTTGCCTAATGGCTTCTTTGGCTCAACGAATCGCACTCAGCAAGCCCTAATTAGTACATAGCAATCCTATTTTATTTGTGTCCAAAATCTTACCGCTTTTTGCTATAGGGGTTTGGGGGGAAATATTCAATGGGTAAGAGTTTCGGAGTTTATTTCTAATTTTTGAATGATCATAGCCTATGGGCGAATTGCTATATCTATGAAAATTGATCATTTTGTTCAGAAACAATATAGTCAATTTGATACTCAACATTATCAAGTAATTTCCGCAAAGTTAATAAGCTATCTTTTTTATCAAAAGCTAAATCTTGATAAGAAGAGATTTGATTCATTTTAAACTGTAGTTGTTTGCCTAGTTTAAGGACATCTTGACTTAACAAAGATAGCTTTTGTTGTTTATAAAATCTCAAAGCTTCTCCTCTCAATACCTGTAATGTTGCTTTTTCCCCATAATTTCCTGGTACTATCCTCAAACATAATAATATATGATTATTTTTATAGATTCTTTCAATCTCTACTTGCCGGGGTTTTTGAATAGGGGATAGAGACATTTTAGTAAGAATTTTAAGCTCATTGATAATAGCTTTAATTTTCTTGGGTTCTAAATTTTTAACTACAGACTTCAGAACTCCATCTTGACTCCAAAAAATTTCACCTTGGGATTGTTGTTGCTCAAAAGAAATTCTCCCAATTCCTGATTCTAAAACTTTCACCAGTAGTTCTTTTAATAACTTTTGAGGATTTAAAGTAATTATAGTTTCTAAAGAAATAGTATTAACGGAGCTGGGTAAAGATAATTCCAAAATATTACATATAGATTTTTTTGATGAAGATTGAAGTTTTGTCTGTTTTAAATTTTTATAATCTTTCATCAAAAAGCCTTGATCTATGGAATTTTTTGCTTCAGAAAATTGTTTATTTTTCCAAATCTTAGCATACTGAGAATTATCAATTTTTTGTTGATTATCCTGAGACAAACTAACTGTTAAAGCACTAGTTTGTTTGTGTTCTTGATGACAAATATGGCTTAAATAAGAGGAGAGGGTTGACCTTTGAATTTCACAGGAAATTTCCTCAATTATCAGTGAACAATTTAAGTAAGATAGTAATCGACGAGCATAATCTAAACCAGAATAATCTTTGGGGTCAACGACACCAAGTCTGATTCGGCTGCCTTCTACAGATAGAGGTAAAATTTGATAGTACAGGCAAGCTTCAAATGGAAATATATTGTCAATTAATGCAAATATCTGGGGATTATCCATTTGCCTTTCCCCCTGATTTTTTTGTAATGCTAGCATTTTTGAGTTGTTGATTTTAAACTAACAAAATTCATATATTCAATGTTTGAGATTAATATAGGCTATAACTATTTTCACTAGAGTTGTTGAAGTTGAGTTCATAAGAAAGCAGAGATAGTATTAAGCCTTGAAAATTTATCTGAAATCTATTTCACGATTAATTATCCAACCCTAATAACTCAGGGATCAGGCGCTTAAGTGTTTCCTATTATAGAATCACTCAGATAACTTGGGTCTAGTTAGCATTTTTCAGATGGTATCAACTATGCCGCAAGTATACTGTCTCTAAATAATAATATAGTTTACTTAAATTAAATATAATTTAAGCTTACACTAGATATCCTACATAAAACAAACTTTCCTTATATTTTCTTTATATTTTTTTTATATTTTCTTTATAAACTAGTTCTTAGAACTGTTCCGTAAAGATTGAGCAGTCAAATATAGTTTAGTCCATTCATTAATAACTTGATTAGTTTTCAGGTGTAAATCTTGAGCAATTTTCTCTAAAGTTGCACCTGATTTTAAGGCTGCAATTAAATAACGTTGTTGGGAGTTGAGATTTTGCCAATATTCTTGCCATTGACTGGCAGTCAAGCCTAGGCCATGCTCATTGAGAGAAATCTCTAGCCAACTAGCTATTAATTCCGGTTGTTGTTTGAGTGCAAAAACACGAATTGCATGATAACTAACTTTTTCCCGTAGCCTATATATTTGTTTAACAGGTATATTTAAAGCTTGAGCAATTTCATCCTGAGTATTACCCCTAATATAAAGTCTTAACCATTCTGCGGCCTTTTGATCAACTTTTTCTGCTAGATATTTCTCAAATTCTTCTTGGACTTTAGATCGAAGTTGATATTGTTCCATTACTTCTGCATCTTGATACTCTGATGTCACCACAGTATCCAACAAACTTACTCGGTCTTCGGCAGCACCAGGACTAATATCCTCTGAAATGAATTTAACCCATTCTTTAACAGGTACTTGAGTTAGACCACCTTTTTGAGTCCGACGTAGATAATTGACAAATCTATACACCAGTAAAGGTTGATTACGAACAGGTCTGACACAATATTCTTCTACATTAGCCAACAATAAAGAGTTTCGGAGATGGGAATTTTTTGTACATTTGGCAATATTGGCCATTTGCTGTTGTAGGTAGCGATCGCTATTGAGCATCTCTTGGACTACTTCTTGGAGAACATCAATTACACTTCGCTGGCGATCGCGGCTGGTATTTATCCATGCTCGTATTTTCTGTCGCAGCATCACTAACCCACTCAAACGCTGCATCAAGTTTTGATAAGCTTGTTCTGGCGAAGCGTCCAAATATCTTTGTATTAGAATTCGATAAAGAAATTCTCTTCCTTTAGATGCCATTTCTTTTTGGACAGGAGTAAGGCTATCTAACTTACTAGAATTATTTCCCAACAGCCAACAAATAATACTATTGTGGATATCTGAGCTATAGTTTGGGTAGTCTTCTTGAAGTTTAGTTCTCCACTCTTGTGCCAGTGCTTGCGCCAAAGTCATTATATTTTTGATTCTAGATATTAAATTTTAGCAATGGACGAAGTCAACCTCTACCAAAATTCTGCTAAATTTTATATTTTCAATCATTCTACCAATATTTCTGACTATGTGAACATAGTGTCCCCAACAATGATTAGACATATAGCCATGAGCCCTCACATATTTACATATTACTATCTTCATTTAAATGCTGGACAAATTTATGCTACTATTACCAGTACTTTTACATATATTACATTAGTGGTACATTGTAAAATGTAAACATACTAGCGCACGTTGCTATAATTGTTATTTCACAGGAAAAATATCTTTCTTCAGAACTTTAATGAATGGGCAAGACAACTATCTAACCCACATTCCGCACTTCTTAACATTAACAGGACTTACACAAAGATACTAACTGTAGTGCAAATATTTGAAATAATCCCTAAAGAAACACTATATATAGAGGTACTGCGTAAGTCCTGATTAAATTGATGAGTTTTATTAATCTATCGCCTCGAATGCTCTCCCTGAAACCCTTATAGCTATGGACATCGATTTCCCCTATTATAAAAAATTGTCACTAATTTGATCATAAAAAATTAGTTATTGATAAAATTTATTTATCTTGAGCTCTAGAATGAAAGTTTTACCTATAAGTCTCTTGGAAAATGTAAATATACATAAAGATATATGAATATCTGCGGAACGTCGGATCTAAAGATGATTCATTACCAAAGTGGGTAGCTCTTGATGGCAAAAGTTTACGAAACACTGTTACTAATTTTAACAAAAATCAACAAAATTTTGTTTCAAACTGTTTTTTATATAAGTATTATAACAGAAGGAGCAAGTTTTATTTATTTCAAATTAGAGGACATTGGAAAATAGAGAATCAATTGCATTGGGTGAAAGATGTGATTTTTCAGGAAGATACATCTCCAATTTATAAACATCAACCAGCAATAAACATATCTATTTTAAAAACTATTGCCATTAATTTAATAAGATTAATTGGGTTTTGTCAGTAACTGAAGCACCAAAGATAGCTTAATAGCAACTGTTTCAAGGTTTTGGGTTTATTTAAATGAAACAGCCGTGCCTGGGAAAAGTTCTGTAACTAACTGAATTTAATGGTTTATCGATGTCTAGAATTGTGACATATAGTCCGGCCTATACAGTAGTTCCTACTTATGAGTGCTTTAATCATTGTAGCTATTGTAATTTTCGCTCGGACCCGGGCCAAAGTTCTTGGCTGAGTTTATCAAAAGCAGAAAAAAAACTATTATCACTCAAAAATCAAGGTATGATAGAGGTTTTGATTCTTAGTGGTGAAGTACATCCGAAGAGTAAATACAGGCAAGCTTGGTTTCAACTAATCTATGACTTATGTAAATTAGCTCTATCTTTAGAATTTTTGCCTCATACTAATGTAGGGCCACTTAGTAGGTCAGAAATGAAGAAGTTGAAACAGGTAAATGTGTCCATGGGACTAATGTTGGAGCAAATAACACCTAAATTACTAGAAACAGTCCATAGAAATGCTCCTAGTAAGATACCGCATTTACGATTACAACAATTACAATGGGCTGGGGAGTTAAGAATTCCTTTTACTACTGGTTTATTGTTAGGAATTGGAGAGACTGTAAATGACTGGAAAGAAACTTTAGAAGCGATCGCTAATATTCATCAAAGATGGGGTCATATTCAAGAAGTTATTTTACAACCATACAGCCCTGGTAATCAAAAAATATGGAATGGTGGAGGCTTTGAGATTAACTTATTGCCAGAAGTTGTGGCGATAGCTAGTCAAATTTTACCTTCAACTATTACCCTACAAATTCCTCCTAATTTAGTTACAAAACCGGAAATATTATTAGCTTGTTTAGAAATTGGTGCTCGAGACTTAGGAGGTATCGGCCCTTATGATGAAGTTAACCCTGATTATGCTCACCCCCATTATCGAGCTTTGGCAAAAGTTTTGGAGCCTAGAAAATGGCAGTTAATTAAAAGATTACCAGTGTATTCTAAATATGATGATTGGTTACCAGGAAATTTAAAAAATATTGTGAGTAAATGGCGTATCAAATTATCAATAGATCGATAATCTTTAATTTTTCTAGAAGTAATAATAATTAAATTTTGCTTTAACTCACATTCTGCGCATCAGCTTGTAGGGTTAAAAGTAGTATAAAAATTGGTGGCTTGGTAGATATTTATACTGTATAAATCATCTTCATTGACCTTTCTCAAGAGTCAAATTCTCAGAGAAATTTGAGTATAAATACTTAATTTAGCCAGATGTAATATTTTTTCTCAAAAAGAATGCTATAACTTGGTACTGCTATCAAATATAGCAATGAGCACTCACTTATTTAAATATTACTATCGTCTTTAAATGTAGTAAAAATTTCTACTACTATGACTTTCACATATATTACATTAGTAGCAATTTGTACCATGTAAACATACCAGCCCACGTTGCTATAAGTAAAAAAGCTCTTTTAACTACTAACTCTTGAATACTAAATTAATAACTTTTAGGAATTAGGAATATTACCCAATTCCTGATAATTAAATTAGACAGCAACTGTAGTCGTTAATTTTGCTGTTTCATGTTGTTTAATCCATTCAAAAACTCGATTCCATGCCCACCAAATATCGGGGTCTTGGGCAAGCTTTTGACATGATTTATTGCTAATATGAGCGACGTGACCACCGTAACGAGTTAAAATTAAATCGATGGCAGGATTATTTTTACAAGCAGCTTTTAATTCTGGTACAATTGTTGGATCAAATAGTGGGTCATCTTCCGCATAAATAATCAATGTTTTTTTATTAAGATGAGGCAAAAAATATAAAGGACTAGTTGCTTGATAGTAGGCTTCTACTGATGAGAATCCTAATCTTGTGATAATAAACTCCTCATCAAATTTCCAGATAGAATCGGCCCGTTCAATTGCCTCTGAATCAATAAAATCTGGATGATGCTCATGAATTAACCAAGCTAATTTTTTGAGCTTTTTGGTAATTTCTTTATCCAAGTGTTTTCCTACAGGATAACTATTTAAATAAGAGAGAGAACGTTGAGGTTCTAGACTAGGGCAAATAACTGCACAACCACCAATATCTGTTTCTGTTAATCCTAATTCTGGAGCCAGATTTTCTGCTACCTTTGCACCCCAAAGTGTTAGTTGCCCTCCCAAAGAATATCCAGTAAACCAAAAATTAGGTGGACAACCCATTGCTTTTGCTTGAGCAGCAATATGAACAAAATCTTGCCCTTCATAAATACCGTCTGAAGTTAGAGTTGGTGATAGTAATGCTGTCTTACCGTGGGCACGCCAATCAAATAAAATAACGGCATAACCTTGGTCATAAGCTTTCCGTCCTAATATTTGTAAGAACCATTGATTATCTAAGTCTCCTGTAATTCCATAAGTCCCAATAATTGTACCTTTTGGGTTTTCTGGAATAGCCATCTGGCTAAAAATTGGCACATCATTTGCACCAAAAAAAACTATATCTTGATAATGAGGCTTCCGAAATGCAGCAGTCTTTTCCCAAAAACGGGGTATCCAAAACGCTGCATAAAGAGTCATTGCTAAACCATTTTTTAGGAACCAAGGAGGGGTATAAGAAGGATTACCCATAAATAAATGTGAATCTCATAAAACTTAAATTTCTGAACTCGTATAGTATATCAGTTAATGATAGATAAAATCACAGCAAATTCCAGGTATTGTCAACTACAAATGTTTGGTTTGCACCAGGCGATCGCTTGTGGTGAAGCTGGTGCTACTTTAATTTCTTCTTGTGTGGGAATAATTTAGACTGGTACAAAAAAGAAACCGGACGAGATTCTTATGCCCCAGCAAAAGACCCTGGTGTATTGTATATGACTAAGGTCTACAACTGAAATAATTTGTGAAAACCAATGACTCGCCTAGAAGGAGTTACCCATGCAGCAGAAGATATTTTCTATATCTATGACCTAGATGGTGATGGTTTCATCACTTGCGAAGAGTGGGCAGGAACTGATGCTGTATTTGATGCTCTGGATATAAATAGGGCTTGCTGAAAAAGTCTTTTTCAGGAGTAGGGAACCCATCCCTAACATCTCCCAGGATGAGAAGTAGGGACGTAACGCGAATGTGACATGAAACGCATTTTTGTTATGCAACGTCCCTACAGAGGAACGGGGAATTGGTAGAGGAGGTAGTGGGATATATTTGTCCCTTGATTTTTCTGCCTAGGGAACGCCGAAAATACTAACTTTTTGAGCTCTCAGGACCAAAAACTAGACACTTTTTTCGAGTTTAAAAATTATAGAAACTTTATGTGTCAATACTTTTGGATTTAATCAGCAAACCCTAAATAAGAATGGCAAAATCTCTCCAGCAGAAATGGCATCTGGTTTAGGAGCAGTGTTTCCATTAGCCAAAGTTTAGTCCTCGGATAGCACTCAGCAATAGTTAATTTAATTGTCGGCTAGTGGGAGCATCCTGCTCCCATTTCTTGATTTATATCATGTCCACTTGAAGACTTATGCTTTGGTGGATGTTGGCAGAGAGCAGAAGCTAGAAGACAGAAGGGCTTCTTCCAAGAATGACTTAATTTTATGCACAAACGATGCTATCGGACATAATATTACAGCAGATTTCGGGCAAATGATGTACAGAGTAAATGATGAAAATCATGTAGTGTGGGCATCTTACCCGCGTGAGTGTACGTAATAAAAACGGAAAGGGCTGTAATTGTGAGGGTATTTGACAATTAAATAAAAATTCACTATGTAATTCCTAATTCATTCTGGTATTTGCAAAGCAAATTACTTGCTTTTACGCTTCTTTGGAAAATAAAATACTCCAAAAAGAACACTAAAAAATAGTCCGAATTTTGTGTTAGGTTCTGGTACGGAAACGGAAGAAATAACCTTAACGTTATCAACTAAAAGTCCAGATAAATATCTAGCCTTTTCTGAACTTTTAGCTGCATTTGCAACCCCAAAACCTAGAGTATAATCTCCAGTTTCAGGAATTTCATACTCAAAACTTTGATATCCCGTTTCATCATAGAAAGTAGTATTAGAATTAACAAAATCGGAGGAAGTATCAGCTAATAAAGATAAAAAAGAATTATCTAATGCTTCATTGGCAAAGGATACAAAAGAAAAGTCATTGTATGCATCATGATCACCTATAATTTCATCCGTCAAAAAATTAAAATCAAATGAGATAATGTCTCCTGCATTTGCTGTAAAAGTTTGCTTCATAGCCGAACCAGCAAAAGTATAACTATCTGAAAAATTGTTCAGACTTTCAGAAGTTAACCCCAAGAATTGTTCAATTTCATCAGCATCGACAGTTCCATAAAATTCATAATTAATCATTAATGCTTGAGTATTACCCTCTGATGGTCGTGTACCAAAAGTGCTATTTGGTATACCCACAGATCCTATTGTATTCCAAGCAGTTAGAGCTTCTTGAAAGTTACCATTCCCTTCTTCAAAACTACCATTCTGAATATCTGTAGAGTTAGACTCAGGTTCGAGGGAACCAACAAACTGACCACCAAATTTTTCTATAAATTCTCTGTGTTCTGTAATTCCAGTAAAATAAGAGATGTCACCAAATTTCTGATCGCTCTTAGAGGAATTAGCAGTACTAACTCCTGCAATTAATAACTCGTCATCTACTTTTACCAGAAGCGGACCACCACTATCGCCAGGAGCAGTAGTTCCCTCATTATACAGGGGAGTGGTCTGACTATAAGTATTGGTCAAAGTGTTACTCTCATTAGTTCCATCATCAAAGTCAAGGTTGAGAATGTTAGATTTAAAGACAGCATCAAAATATGGAGCAACAGAGCCAACCAGATCGATAACATTTTCAGCACCCCAACGCCGTTTATCTCTATCATTCTCATGGCCAGTACTACCTAAACCATTGAAACCAAAACCAACTATAGATGCATCACTTCGAATTAGGTTTTCAGGGTTGAAACCAAATAATTTTAAAGGAGTAATTGATGTTGGAGCAGCTTCAGCAAGTTTAAGTATAGCAATATCCGTACCGTCCATATAATTTTGATCGAATCCATCCAAGACTAAAATTTGACTGACTGAAATATCTGCCAAGGTATTGTTGCTTTCATCGCTAAATTTAACACTCACATCTTCAGGGTTAGTCTGAGAGTTAAAACAATGTTGGGCAGTGAGTACATAATTATTTGCAATTAGTGAACCACTACAGAGTTTATTCATAGTTCCTGTAAGAGGCCTAGTAATTTCAGTTACAGCCGAAAAAGAGGCACCCAGGGACTTAGCAGTGCTAGATCCTGCTGTATCATTTATTACTATGCCTTTTACGGGTGATTGAAGACCTTGACTTGCTATCAGACCAAGTACACAACGCAGACCTATTTGGCCAATCTGAATATTTTTGCAAAATTTAAGTATGGAAGGGTTAAATATTTTTTTTTGTTTTAAATTGTCGGGGTATATCTCCATTGTCTAAGTCCTTTAATTTTTTTCAGTTTTTATTGAAGGGGAATAACACTAGATTTGTTTTATTCCATTAGTTTATTATACTCAATAAATATAAGAACTTATCCCACTCTTTTTGTAACTCTTATATTCAGGTAATATAAAAATCGTGAAATCCCCAAAAATTATGTTAGTTGAATAGTTTAAAAGATAAGCTTTTCAGTATTTAAACTATAATCCAACTTTTGTTAAAAGCAATATAAAAGAGATAAAAAATAATAAAATATAGAATATAAATGATTTGTAGTTTAGTAATTTTACTGACACCGTGGCTAAACTAGTTAAGTAAGATAAATCATTAGTGTGAAATATGTATATTTACTTAAGTAAATAGCATCAACAAATATAGAATAGAAAAGAAAAATATTAAAAATCCTTTATTAAAACCTCAGTAGATAGCATAAACAAATATAGAATAGGGAAGAAAAATATTAAAAATTCTTTATTTTAACTTCATTATAACTTTAGAAATTTAACTTGCAGGGTGTAGTTTTTGAGGTGAGGTTTGATTCTGATTGAACTAAGTTTTAGCTGTTATACTAAATCCTGTTTTCATACACCTTATTTTGATAGTCTATACTTTTAAGAGAAGAGAATTAAACCAATTTTATAAAGGGGATCTTGATAAGGAGACTGAGTATTATACGAGTTTAATAGATAAATTTTTGTTATACCAATTTCCTTAAGTACGATAACACATCATATCTCAAGATTATAGATTAATTAAGATAAGTAGTATAGCTTAAGTTTATGAAATTGGTATTACAAATCTCTGTTTCCTATTCCCTATAACTAGGGAGTAAAAATAGGAACATAGAAGATACAAAATATACAGCTATTTGACACAAAAAAGATAGGAACCCTTACCGATACCAAATCCGATTACTATAGACTGCATATTTTAGTTAAGAAAAGCTTGATATATATAAATTCTGCTTAACTTATGTGTGGTGAACACCAAAAGGAAATATTGCTATATAAACTATAGAAGTAGACGCCAGATCTATGAGATAATAATTTATTTTTTTTGGATATCCCTATGATAACCATAACTTAGGTATTGAGTAATATGGTGTTTTCCTCCTGGGTAGCTCTAGACCACCAACCAAGAGTAGTAGGCCGACACACCTAAATAATGCATTAGCTTTTTTCGTATAATTCTTGTAATGGCAAAGTTTAACTATTTTCTTCTAATGCAACACTTAAGGTGTGTCAGTTCAGTAGTATAATTATTGTGAGTACTTGTGTCATACAAACCCGGCTTCTATACTTTACTTATACTAATACTACCGAATTTAAGATTCCATAACTTCCTCAAACCTTACTCCCTACTTCTACAAACCTGGAATAATTAAAAGCTTTTAACAAGGGATCGGACTTATTATTCCAAATTAAATCAGCTATCAACATTCCTGTTGCAGGTGCTAATAAAATTCCATTTCGATAATGTCCAGTTGCTAAAGTCAAATTACTATAATGACTTTTTCCTAATATGGGCATTTCATCAGGAGTATTAGGACGAAAACCCCACCAAAATTCTAAGATTTGGTAATCTCTTAAAACGGGATATAATCGAATTGCATTTCCTAATAATTGTTGAATTTCTGCCGCTGTATTTCCATCAACAAATCCAATATTTTCACAGGTTGCGCCAATAATTATTCTTCCATCTTTGCGCGGTACAATATAACTTTTATTTCCATATAAAACTTGCTGTAAATATAGATTTTCTCTACTTACTTCTGAGGGGATTTTTAATGATAACATTTGGCCTTTTGTCGGAAAAACAGGAATTGGTAATAACTCCTGAGACCATGCACCTGTAGCTAAGACATAATGTTCTGCTTCTATTTCACCTATTGATGTTTTGAGACTTTGAATTTTTCCTTTTTTGCGAATTATTTCTGTGACAAATCCTGATTTAATTTCAACTTTTAATTCTTTAGCTGCTGCTATAACTGATTTGTACAAATAACGATTATCTACTTGTCCATCTTGAGGGTAAAGCCAACCCCCAATTACTTCCGGACTTAATCCTGGTTGATATTGATGAATTGCTACTTGATTTAGCCATCGATAATTTAGGCTTGGTAAAGCATAATTTTCTCTATCTTTTACTGCATAAACTGGAGCTAAAATTCCACAAGGCCAATAACTAGTTTCTAAACCACTAATTGATTCTATTTTTTTGACCCATTCTGGATATAATGCCCGACTTTTTAAAGATAAATCTAACATTTTTCCAGGAGGAATAGCTTCAGCTTGGGGAGCTAACATTCCAGCAGCAGCATTTGTAGCAATTTGCTGAAAATCTCTGCTAATAACTGTTACTTTAGCTCCGCGTAATTTCAGTTCTATTGCTATTGATATACCGATAATACCGCCACCAATAATTAGGATATTGTTTGATTGATTCATAATGGCACGACAGAGATTTTTGACACAGATTCACTGATACTTTATACCAACAATTGTATGGATAATTATCAGGAAAATTTGAGAAGTAAATCAAAAGGGGGTCACAGGAATTTCTGAAAATGATTCAGTGATACTTTTACGGATAATTATCAGGAATCATAAATACTTTTTGAGCTCATACATTGGTTTGATTCAAAGATAAACACCTATAGTTTCATGTCTTGATTCTATTTTGCGACCCCAGATATTTTTAATAATTTTTCTTAAAAGATATTTTATCAAAATAATTGGGTCGCGCCATTCCACTTTTTCAGGTGAAATGTTTATGTAGGAGTGCTTAAATCCTCGTAACAAAAACAACTTTTTATTTCTGACTTCGCTAAACTTCAGGAGTTTAAACAACCTCAGAATCTTACCCCCAATGTTATATTTAGTTACCTTGATATTTCCTAAAACTTTCACTTGAGAGGATAAACATTTCTGAGAATTAGGAGAATGGCGAGGCCAAGAAAGTCTGGCTTTTTCTCACCATTAAATTTGATAAATTTATCTTTCTATTTCCACAGCAAAAGTGACATAATTACCAATACTACGATAGTTAAGAATTGAGGCATTGCCATTAAACGATCAACATCATTTTTCAGTAACACTTGAGGTTGATTTACACCAGAATCACAAGTTATAATGTTATTCTGAAGTCTGAATTTTAGTCATCAAAAATTATTATTATATTGGCCAAAGTTGATTATATATCAATAGTGAAAAATTCACATAATAAAATAGGGCGGGCAAATAGTAATTCCTATATATTTATGGTAAACTTTTGAATGATAGAGTTTCAATTAAGTGAAATAAATCTTCTTACCTTTGACTATTTGTCCTTAAAAATAATGGGTATAATATACTAGTATACTAGCTAACACCTAAAACCTACTATCAAACACTATGAAAAAAATTTGGATTTATGACACAACTCTGCGCGACGGTGCCCAACGAGAAGGACTATCCCTATCCTTGGAAGATAAGCTGCGCATTGCCCACCAACTAGACAGTTTAGGGATTCCATTTATCGAAGGGGGTTGGCCTGGTGCAAATCCTAAAGACGTACAATTTTTTTGGCAACTAAAAGAGCAACCCTTAGCTCAAGCAGAAGTGCTAGCATTTTGTTCTACCCGTCGTCCCGGAAAACAGGCAGCATCAGACCCTACTCTCCAACCTATTTTGTCTGCGGGTACACAATGGGTGACAATTTTTGGCAAATCTTGGGACATGCACGTCACGGAAGGATTAAAAACTACTCTCGAAGAAAATTTAGCAATGATTTCAGATACAATTTCCTATCTATACAGCCAAGGTCGTCAGGTTATTTATGATGCTGAACATTGGTTTGATGGTTACAAACATAACCCAAATTATGCTTTACAAACCTTAGCTGCTGCCAAAAATGCTGGGGCAGAATGGTTGATTCTTTGTGACACTAACGGTGGGACCCTACCACATGAAGTTACTCAAATAGTGGCAGATGTTTCTCAAGGGTTACCTAATGCTAAGTTAGGTATTCATACTCATAATGATTCTGGCACTGCCGTGGCTAATGCCTTGTCTGGGGTGATGGAAGGAGTAGAGATGGTACAGGGAACTATTAATGGTTATGGGGAGCGTTGTGGTAATGCTAATCTCTGTACTTTAATTCCTAATTTACAAATTAAGTTGGGTTATGATTGTATTCAGTCACAACAATTGGAAAAATTGACTCAGGCGAGTCGAGGTATTAGTGAAATAGTTAATCTTGCTCCTGATGACCATGCACCATTTGTAGGCTTGTCAGCTTTTGCTCACAAGGGTGGTATTCATGTGTCGGCGGTGGAACGTAACCCTCTAACTTATGAACATATTCAACCACAACAAATAGGTAATAGTCGTCGTATTGTGATTTCTGACCAAGCAGGTTTGAGTAATGTTTTGGCAAAGGCAAAAAGTTTCGGCATAGAACTTGATCGCCAAAACCCCGCTTGTCGGCAAATTTTGGATAAGTTAAAAGAGTTGGAAAATCAGGGTTATCAATTTGAGACAGCGGAGGCAAGTTTTGAGTTATTAATGCGAAGTACTTTGGAGCAAAGGCAACATTTTTTTGAGATTAAGGGTTTCCAGGTGCATTTGGATAAGCAGAGTGCTAGGGTTTCTAATTCTCTGGCAACAGTGAAGGTTACTGTTAATGGTAGGGATATTCTAGAAGCTGCTGAAGGAAATGGTCCGGTTTCTGCTTTAGATGCTGCTTTGCGAAAGGCGTTAGGAAATTTTTATCCGGCGATCGCTAATTTTTACTTAACAGATTATAAGGTGAGAATTTTGGATGGTAGAGCGGGTACTTCTGCTAATACTAGGGTGTTAATTGAGTCGAGTAATGGTCAGCAACGGTGGACGACTGTGGGAGTTTCTGCTAATATTTTGGATGCTTCTTATCAGGCGGTTGTTGAAGGCTTGGAGTATGGTTTAATACTGGAAAGTCAGTCTCAAGAAACTGTAGTAGGTGTGGTATAGATAATTCAGTTTAGCAAAAAGTTATCAGTTATCAGTAGATATTTCCAAATAAGAGGGAATAGAGAATTAGGGGGAATAGAGAATTAGGGGGAAATAATTAATTATTTCTGTACAATAATTAATTTTATTTTTTATTGTTGGAGATATCTAGTAGTTACAGCTAAATCATTGATTTTTCATTTAAAAAATGAATTTTTTAAATTGGGAAAACTAATAACTGATGACTGGCGAGTCATCAGTCTAGTAGGGTTATAACTGCTAGCCTAATTACAAGTATTTGACCAATATATTATATTACAAAGTTACCAAAAAACTTGAATTCCTACTTTCAAAAATTTCCATCTTCTATTAAATTTGAACAATGCCTGAGTTCACCGGATTTCTTGGTTAGTTTGTCTAATTCCTGATCATATTACCTTTTTCTCTCTTGCCAAAGTTCCCCATTTATAGTAGATTCAAATTCCCATTGCTTTGCCTCTATTGCTTCTTGTAGTTTCATAGAAGGGCGAAATATAAACCACTGTGACTCATTTGGAACCATTTCTAAATTTGACGACTGACTCAATAATAATAATCGAACGTCATTATCTAATAAATAACTCAGTGAAATCAAATCTCCCGTATTTGTATAATCATCGCCTATATCACTCAATAATATTGGAGAGTTGCTAGCATTAACTTTTTTCGCCACTTCCGCATTAAAATAACTTAAGCTTTTATGCCACCAAGTATCAGAAATAGCACTAACGGTACAGGATGCAATACTAGCAGTTAACAATATTGTTAAAACTACCTGCCAGTATTTTTGCTTGCCGAATAAATTAGAATGTTCCCTGCCTAAATACTTTGCTAATAAATAAGCAACTGATAAATATATTGCCGGAAAACAGGGAATTAGATAACGGGTGACAGCAGAGCGTTGCCCACCACATACTAAATCTGGTATTACTAATATTATGAAAGGTACAAAAATAGAATTCAGGATAAATAATTTTGTGGAAAGATTACAAGAACGATAAACCACATAAATACCCCAAATAATAATAATTAAAAATAGCAATCTGAGGAAATATGTGCCGATATTATTAAAACCAAAATCTAGGTCAATAAACAAGGATGAAAAGCCCAAAATCCACTTTTTTACTAAAAAATCGAAGCTTACTAATACTCTTGCCCAACTTGTTGTATTATACACTCGTTGCAGATTGTTAATTACTACGACTATCCAAGGAATATAAAGAATTATTATTGCTACTGAGGCCATAAAAAAATCTAGAGGTAACCTTTGAATGAAAAGTTGAATTTTTGATAAATTGGATTTTTTTTGAGAGGAAATTATTGCTACATAATTTGAGAAAAACCAATTAGTAATCACAAATATTCCATGGGAGATAAGAGTTAAACAAAAAAACAAATGGGTATATAAACCAATGGTAGAAATAATACTATATAATCCCCAGTTTTTCCAGCTTCGATAATCTAAAGCTTGCAATAATAAAATACTACTACTAATGACTAAAACAGTAACTAAACTATATTGCCTGGCCGTTTGAGCAAATAAAGTCTCAAAAGGTGATAAAGCTAAAAATGTAGTTGCTAGTAAAGCAGTTAAATGGGAATTAAAAAGTTGCCAACCTAAAATATATATTAATGGCAAAGATAATAAACTAATTAATGCTGGTAAACTACGAGATGCGGTGAGAGAACCGCCAAATTTTTGCATCCATAATCTAGCCATCAAATAATATAAAGGTGGATGATGAGGATTCTCAATTGTTAGAGATTTTAGAGTTCCTATGAAAGTACTTTGTGGTTGAATTTGTTGATATTTTTGTAGTTGTTGAGCTGGAATAATTTGGTTTTGAAATAATTCTCGGTCAAGATCAGTCCGATTAAAACCTGCAGCTCTTAAAGAAGTATATACTTCGTCATGCCAATAGACTTTTTTATCAAGGTGGAAAAAGCGGAATCCTATTCCTAAAGTTATGGCAATAATTAGCAATATAATTAGGGGTTGGAAAAAAAATTTATGGTTAAATTTGAGAGTCATTTTACTTATCAATTATCAATTATCAATACCTCCGCCTAAAACTCTATCCCTTATAAAGAAGTTATAATACTATTTCTCAAAAACTTTTCAAATCTGTATCTTGAGTAGGTGACCTCCAGGAGGAGGAGTAGAGGAGAAGTTAACATAAGAATAATTAACATTAAATTAGCTAAAGCGAGTAAGAAGATTATTCCCTGTTAAGCTTTTGTGCATTTCAACGACTTATTGTTGTATGGCTCGTTCAGAGAAAAACCCTTCTTAATTCTTAATTCTTACTTACTAATACGCATTTGAAATGAGTATTAGCCTATACAATTTTATGGAAGTTAAAAGTTTAAAGTCAACATTATCTAATACTGAGAACAAATTTATCTAAATTTACGCTCAGTATACTAAAATGGATATCTAAATATCCAATTTATCTAGGTTATCATACTGTAAAATTATGATTTTGTCTCGTTGTAATTCTCTTGATATCTATTTATTAGGTACTGTTACTGTCTCAGCAATCGTTATGACTATCCCGACAGCAGTAACTGCAAAAACTGCTCAAAAAGTAGCAGAAATAGCTGCACCAATTACAGTACAAATTAATAGTAACTTAGGTGATGGTTCTGGTGTAATAATTGCTAAAAATGGAAATATTTATACGGTACTTACTGTTAACCATGTTATTGAAGATTCTAGGATTAAATATAGTGTCAGAACTCATCAAGAAAAAGACTATAAAGTAATTGATATAGTTAACTTGCAAACAATTGATGAAGAGCCAGATTTAGCAATACTTAAATTTGAAAGTTTACAAAGATATCCAGTAGCAACTTTAGGGAACTCTAAACAATCAGTTATTGGTTCTCAAATATATGTTTTTGGTTATCCAGCAACTGGTGGTTTATTTGGTACTGATAGAGCACCAGAATTATCTCCAGGATTAGTAACCAGCCGCCCTAAAAGTCGTCCTGAAGGTTATACTTTACGTTATCAAGCTGTTACTTGGAGCGGCATGAGTGGGGGTCCAGTTTTTGATACGAATGGTCGTGTTATTGGTATTCATGGGCAAGGAGAATTTGGTTTTGCTCAAACTAATTCTGGGGATGTAGCACCAATTAAAACAGGGTTTAATGCAGCAGTTCCTATTAATAGTTTTATGAGGCAATTATCTGCTGCTGGTATTAATCCTTCAGACTTAATTGTGGATGATGCTCCACCAAGTAGTAATCCCATTTCAATGATTAATTCTCAAAGTTCTGAAGCTTTATATTTTAGGGGTCTAACTTATTTAGATCAGGGAAATGCTTGGGAGGCGGTTACTAATTTTAATCTGGCTTTAAAAAAGAAACCTAATAGTCCAGAAATATATTTTAATATGGGTATTGCTCGGAGTTTATTAGTTAATCCTGAGGAACCAATAACAAGAGGTCCGAACCCAATTAAAGATTATACTAGGGCAATTGAATTGAACCCAGGTTATGCTGATGCTTATTATAATCGCGCTAATGCTTATTATAGAAATAGCTTGATTTATCAAAATATGAAAAATCATAAAAGGGCTAATCAAGAACTTCTGAAGGCAATAAAAGATTTGAAAAAAGCCGGAGAACTTTATCAGCAAGGTGGTAGACTTAAAGCTTATAAAGAGACCATAAATTTAATTCAAAAGCTCCAGAATTTATTATTAGTCTAATTCTGTAAGTTATCTAATTTGACCTTGATACTCAGCTTTAAGGGATTGAATTTTTAGTTGAAGCTGAGTATTGTAGTGTTGCTTTAATGATTGGATTTTTTTTGCTGAAGCTGATTTTGATTTTGAGAAGTTATAGACCTTATTTAGCATTTAGCTTAAGTCAAAGTTATTGATTGTTAAGAATTTTAATTTTATTAATGTTTTATTGTGGTTTGTAAAAGATATGCCATTAAGCTCAACCCTGCTTTCCCCTGTCAATAAAGCTTCCGTGTAAACCAGGTTTAGTATTATTTGGCCATTACAAGGTCCTTAAATGACTCGATATGTTAGCTACTTCAGAAGCTAATACCATTTCACAAAAGTCAAAAGTCAACCCTCCCAGACGAGAAGTCATGCATTTAGATTTTATAGATTCAAAACTTCTACGCCCTTAGTAATTTCAGCAATTTATACTAAATTCACCTAGTGTAAGATGGTATTTTTAAAGTTACAGCCATTGCTAAATAAAGGATTGGGCAATAGAACAAGCCTACTTTTATAGCCGAATTTGTATTATTTGTAACATTTTGAGAACTGACAGCAATTTTCATGTAGGTAGACCACAGTAAAGACGTTGCATGCAACCTCCCTACAAGGTTTTGGTTATGGCGATGTAGTTCATCAAATTTGAAAAGCGCTGTACGCAAAGAAACTGAGTTTCTAGTGTTATATTATACATGAATAAACTTAGGCTGCATTACTTAAATATTATAGGTAAAAAGAAGTAAATCAGGTTACAATAATAACAAGACTTACATAGCAACCGATTCTATCTATGAAATTTGGTGAGAGCGAACAACAATAATTAGGGATATAACCCGTTGTCCTTAGTTGGTTTGCGTAACTTCTGAGTTATAAATAATTTCTGAGTTCAGACTTGCCCATCCCTAGATTACGATCACAATCAAACTAACTCTAGGTCCGCGATCGCACAAATTGCTGTAACCTGTCCATCCCTTTTTCTATAGTTACTAAGTCGGTAGCATAAGATATCCTAATATGATCATCTGCCCCAAAAGCAACACCAGGAATAACAGCCACATTCTGATCTTCTAATAGAGCATTACAAAATTCCAGAGAACTACTACTAATCTTGCTAATATTGACAAAGATATAAAAAGCTCCATCCGGTTGATTACAAGAAATACCAGGCATAGCATTCAATAAATCATAAATTATATGGCGACGTTTAGCAAAAGCTTGACGCATCTGTTCAATACAATCTTGAGATGAATCTAATGCAGCGATCGCTCCATACTGAGCAAAGGTACAAACATTCGATGTACTATGCCCCTGAATTTTCACTGTAGCGTTAATTAATTTTACAGGTGCTGCTAAATATCCTACTCGCCAACCAGTCATTGAATAAGTTTTAGCAAAACCATTACTAACAATGGTATTTTTAAATATTTCTGAGTTGACTGCACCAATGCTCAGATGTTGAGTATCATCATAAATAATTTTTTCATAAATCTCGTCAGAAACTACCAAGATATTTTGTTCGACTACTACTTCTGCTAATGCTTTAATTTCTTCTGGTTGATAAACCACTCCAGTTGGATTAGATGGTGAATTAAGTACCAATAATTTTGTTTTATTGGTAATACCTTGACGCAGTTGCTCTGGTGTAATCTTATAAGCAGTTTCAGCATCAGTAGTTAAAATTATTGGTGTCCCACCTGCCAGTTTAACCATTTCTGGATAGCTTAACCAATAGGGAGCTGGAATAATGACCTCATCTCCCGGTTCAATTAATGCTAACATTAGATTAAATAAGGAATGCTTCCCTCCGTTCGTAACAATAATATTTTCTGCTTTGTAATTTAGGCCATTTTCTTGAGAGAGCTTATTGGCGATCGCTTCTTTAAGTTTTGGCTCTCCTCCTGCTGGGCCATATTTGGTATAACCTATATCCAAAGCTTTTTGAGCAGCTGCTTTTATGTGTTCTGGGGTATCAAAATCAGGTTCCCCGGCACTCAAACTACAAACATCTATTCCATCAGCTTTCATTGCTTTTGCTTTAGCTGAGATACCCAAAGTTAGGGAAGGTAATACTTTGCCAACTCTTGCTGCTAATTTCATTTTTTATCTTTAAATTAAGTGATTGAGTGTTGAATTTTATGTTGAAAAATAAAAAATAATTGGGTTCAGGCTAAACTATTAAGAAATATTGACATTCACAGTAATAAATTTTAGCACTGAACATGTAGGCCACAGGTATTGGTACTATTTTTTACTACTATAACGTATAAATTTAAGAAGCAAGACAACTGTCCCACAAAAGTTTTACTATTTACCTATTGTACACCTCATATCCTGAACTATTCAGCCTTCTCTGGTATTACAAACTGGATTATACCCCACTGACCATTAGTTAGCCACAGAGGATCTTGTTCATTTAAGATTTCGATTTGATCTGGTTCTAAATTTGTTACTATTTCTGACCTGAGGTTACGCACGGCGACGAATGGTGCGGGAAAATAATTAGCAATATCTGAAAGAGGTGTAGTAAATAACCAATGTCGATCACCAAGGATACGCCGATAGTTCGCATCTCCCTTGATCACAACTAAACTAGCTTTAGCTAATTCTTCCTTTAAAGACTTTGGCATTTTCCAAAAAGCTAGAGGAGCATTCCAGAAAAGGTCATCTTGACAAATTAAACGACCAGTAGCAATATATTCTTGCAAACGAGTTGCTAAAATTCGGACATTTTCTGAGGCATCATTGGCTAATCTTTCTAGAGTGTAAAAAACATCCTGACTTATGGCATCAGAAACAAAAGTTGGATATACTTTTAAATGTAGATAAACAGTATGGGCGGTTTGAGTAGATAAAAGGAAGTCTATCAGAAAAAAATCGCAAACTAACTCAAAACTTGCGTTATCTATAATTAGATATATCCGTTGCCCTTGAATTTTGCTTAAATAGTTGAGTAGATTATAGGTATCATCTACTAAAATGTGAGTTTGTTGCTGATGAAGGTCTCTATTGGTATGATCTTCTCCTATAACTAGCCATAAACTGAGATCAACTTGATTACCCCATAAAGCAGTTTGAAGCAAAGTAGTTATCAAGACTTGATAAGTCTTTTGTTGTGGTAAAGTAGTCAAGCAATATTCTTGGGCAACCCTAGCGCGATCGCTCATAACTCGGATAGTATCCATTGATTTTTCTAAACTCAAGCGTTTTTGATAACCAAATGGGTCTATACCTTGCCAAATTCCAGGTACAAAATAATTAGTTGCTTCTAACAAACGTCGGAAAAAATAAGCTTCAGCAAAATAAAATGGTAAATTAAACCAACTTTTCCCCTGAAAAGGCTTTAAATAAGATTCCCAAGCAACTAAATCTGGCCCTTGATCATTTTTCAAGGGGCGTACCCGTCCTTCAAATAAGTCTGCTAATAAAGATTCTAATTCTTGCATAATGGGTGGAGGAAAATTATTTTCTTTGATGACTCGTTCAATAACACCTGGTAGTCTACAAACAATAGTGTAATTAGCAAATGTATTTTCCTCTAAAGGCATTACTGGTAAAGGTAGTAATAAGTCAGAGGTTTCAAATTCATTCATAGATTAAAAAAAATTAGAAATAACATAAAATATAACTATCAGGACTAACAGCACAATAATTCTTGCTGTGTCCAAAAATATCAATCATTATACCAAATGTCTAGTATTTATTTTGATTCAGAAAATAATTCCAAATCCTTTGAGTTACCAGGTGCGAGGCCACATTATAATCCTGACCGTCCAGGTCAAGTAGAACATATTTTTCTTAACCTAGAACTTGATATCCCTAACAAAAGTTTTCAAGGTATCTGTATTATTAGCTTAACCCCTGTACGGAGTGGTATTGACAAGTTAACTCTTGATGCAGTTAACTTAGAAATTAAGTCTGTTAAAATTGAGGACACAGAACAAACCTTTGACTACGAAGGCAAACAACTACAAATTTACTTACAAACTCCAACAACGGTAGGCCAACTAATAAAAATAGAGATCGCATATAGCGTCAATAACCCGCAACGAGGTATCTATTTTATTACTCCAGACAAACATTATCCAGACAAACCTACTCAAGTATGGACTCAAGGGGAAGACACAGACTCCCGCTTCTGGTTTCCCTGTTTCGACTATCCTGGTCAACTATCAACATCAGAAATTCGCGTCAAAGTACCCCATAAGTTTACTGCTATTTCCAATGGTGAACTTATCCACACGGAAGAGAGTGAAGATGCTAAAATTTATCACTGGATACAAAAACAAGTTCATCCTACATATTTAATGACTTTAGCAGTAGGTAAATTTGCTGAAATTCAAGATGAATGGAATGGTATTCCTGTAACCTATTATGTAGAAAAAAAACGCCAGGATGATGCTCTACGCACTATGGGCAAAACTCCTCAAATGATAGAATTTTTTAGTCAACAATTTGGCTATAAATATCCTTATCCTAAATATGCTCAAGTCTGCGTCAGTGATTTTATTTTTGGCGGTATGGAAAATACCTCCACAACTTTACTTACAGACAGATGTTTATTAGACGAAAAAGCAGCTTTAGATAATCGTAGTTCTGAAAGTTTAGTTGCCCACGAACTCGCCCATCAATGGTTTGGAGATTTAATTGTCATTAAACATTGGTCTCATGCTTGGATCAAAGAAGGAATGGCTTCCTACTCGGAAGTCTTATGGACAGCACACGAGTATGGTCAAGATGAGGCTGCTTATTATTTATTGAAAGAAGCTCGAAGTTATATTGCTGAGGACAAAGGTCGCTATCGTCGTCCTATTGTGACTAATATTTATCGAGAGGCGATCGAACTTTATGACCGTCATCTTTATGAAAAAGGTGCTTGTGTTTATCACATGATTAAAACAGAATTAGGAGCTGAATTATTTACTAAAGCAATTCATAATTTTGTCCAAAGTAATGCTCATAAAACTGTTGAAACTATTGATTTATTAAGAGCAATTGAAGAGGCAACCGGACAGAATTTATTATTCTTATTTGATCAATATGTTTTTCGGGGTGGTCATCCAGATTATAAAGTCAATTATACTTGGGATGGCAATAGTAAATTAGCAAAAATTACCGTCACACAAATTATAGCTAAAAATGACAAAAATAGTGATATTAGCAAAGAATTATTTGACCTCAAAATTCCTATAGCTTTTGGCTATCTAAAGGCTGAAAAACCAGAATTCATTAACTTTACTGTCCGTATACACGAACAGGAACAAACTTTCTATTTCCCCCTCTCAGAAAAACCAAAATTTGTTAGTTTTGATGTGGGTAATAATTATCTAAAAACAGTGAAACTAGAATATCCATTCGCGGAACTGAAAGCTCAATTACAATTTGACCCAGACCCTATCGCTCGCATTTATGCTGCTGAAGCATTGGTGAAAAAAGGTGGTTTAGAAACTGTGAAAGTACTTTCACAGGCACTGATAGATGAACCTTTTTGGGGTGTGCGAGTTGAAGTTGCTAAACAACTAGGGAAAATTAAACTAGACCAAGTTTTTGATAGTTTAGCTGTAAGCTTAAAAGATGAAGATGCTCGGGTGCGTCGTGCTGTGGTAGAAGTATTAACACAGATCAAAAAACAAAAAAGTTATAAGTTATTGAAGTTCTTGGTGAAAAATGGAGACGCCAGTTATTATGTAGAAGCTAGTGCAATATCTAGTCTTGGAGATATTGCTGCTGCCAACACTAACTGCGATCAAAAAAAAGCCCTTAAGTTATTTAAGTGGGTGTTGAAAGAGAAACAGGGTTGGAATGAGGTAGTGCGTTCTGGTGCAATATTAGGCTTGAGTAAAATGAAGACTTCTGAAGCTGCTCTGAATCAGATTTTGAAATACACTGTTCCTAGTGTACCGCAACCGTTACGTTTGAATGCTATTCGTGTGTTAGGAACTATTTCTACTGGCCAGTCTCCTGTTAATTTGGAAAGAATTTTGCAACGACTGACAGAATTATCACGGGAAACGTTTTTCTTGACTCAGGTTTCTGTAGTTGCTGCCTTGTCACAAATGGAAACTGCTAGAGTAATTAATATATTGCAGAGTTTAGTTGACCAGACTCCTGATGGCAGGGTTCGTCGTCGAGCTGAGGAAGCAATAAAGAAGGTGCAGAAAAATATTGGTTCTGACAAGGCAATGAAACAGTTGCGTGATGAACTAGATAATATGAAAAAGGAAAATCAGGAATTGAGGAGCCGTTTAGAAAATTTGGAGGCGAAGACAAAAGTCGGTAATGAGTAATATAGTCAGGACATACGTCATGGCACTAATTGTAGTGTCAATATCTTAAAAATTACAAATTTTTGCACCATATATAGTGGTGCTGCGTAAGTCCTGATAGTACTACTGACAATTCAGATGAATTTGTTAGCAGAAGAGAGCAAGACAGAACTAAAGATAGCTAGAATATAAGTGTCAATGGTACGGTTCTGAACTGGTAATAGTCGATCTGATCTTTGCGTCATCAAAGACTTATTCCAACTGTGGTCATGTTCAAGATATGCCCTTAAGTCTAAGGACTTATGATTTCCTGACTGGGGTATATAGATAGAGACGTTGGATGCAACGTCTCTACATAAGAACAGGGAATGTATAAAGATAGAGGAGGTAGTCGGATATATTTTTTTCTTGATTTTTCTGGCATCGTAGCGGCCAAAATACTTAGGAATTAAGCATGAACGCTATTGCTAGTGGTGTGTCAAGCCTTAAATGTTAATTTAGGAAAATGATATGATCAGGACTTACGCAAATTTACCTTGAAAACGCCATATGTAGGGGCCAATGGCATTCGCCCTCACCCTCGTGTAGTGCCTGTGAGTAAGTCCTAATGATGCTAATTTTTTCAGCCTTTTAGCTCAAAAATCTATTCCACTACTTTTAGCTTGACACACCAGTAGGGTGTGTTTTGCTGACGCCAAGCGGAGCGAACGCTTCGCGCTTGAATTGCGCACTTAGTAACGCACCAAGGCTTTATATATACTACCTTTGCGTAAACTCTGATATTGAATCAAACCAACAAAATATTAACCAACTGTTGATACTTGTTGATTTTTAGCATCCTTACCTAAAGCTTTATGGTTAATTTTATTTCCTATAGAAAACCTATTTCTCCAGTGAGTAAAAGTTGGACGGACCCAAATAATACCAGCTAGAGATAACCCCATCCAATAGAATATTTGCCATTCAAATTCATCATACATAACCATCCGCCAATCAAACATATATAGAGAGCTTCCTCCCCACAATATTAAGGCTTCTAATAGAGCAGAACATCCCAATATTATCGGTATAAGTTTAAATTTTTTGTTGATTTTTTGAGGAAGCAAAAACTCAATCGTTGCTAAGACTATTCCTATGATTAACCACATCCCAGGAGGACTAATTTTCCAAGGATCACTAAGCACATTTGCTAGTAGTGATAGTAATAAAGAAAGGGGAAGCATGTTTACGTCCAGTCAAACTTACTGTTGTCTCCAGAATACAAATTTATTATAAATATTATTAAGCAAAAAATGTTAGAGATAATAATTTTTATATTATAGTATATGTTGATCTATAATGTCAATATCTCTTTAATAAACTCAGGACTTACGCAACAGGTGATATATTTCGTAACACTTGACTTAATTGCTCGAAACTAAAAACATCTTCTAGAGTTTTCGTTCCACTTACCACTATTTCTTGACTCACCATTTCAGCAAAAATATCCCACTGTTTATCTTTAGTACTTTCAAATTTTTCTTGCCACAACCTCTCATCTTCATAATTCAGCTAAAAGGCGATCGCATTTTGTTCTGCTTATGAAAATTTCTCCAGCATCGGAACTTGGATACCGAAGTAATTCTATTATGTTTAAATATTTATCCCTCATTATTTATTATCAGATATTTTCCTTTCTTCCTTCTTCAAAAAAAATGGTATAACTTGATATAGCACTCCAAAATAATCAAGTAATTTACATGGATTTTGAACGACCATTAGGCTCAGTAATTCAGGGTTCTCTCAGTCAAGGATTAGAAGTAAGACTCTATCCAGACATACTGGTAGAAGATATGCGGGTCGGCAAATTTTTAGTCGTACAAGGAGTAAGGGCTCACTTTTTCTGTATGCTAACTGATGTTTTATTAGGAACATCTAGCGAACGAATAATGATTAATCCTCCCTTACCCACAGATGATTTTTTGCAATCTGTTTTAGCTGGAGGTAGCACCTACGGCACTATCGAACTTGCACCAATGTTAATGTTAGTTATTGCCCCAGAAAAATCACCAGTTTCTTTCAATTTTAAGAGCACAAATAACAATCAAAAAAAATTAAAATCAATAGAAAATTTAGCATCTTTTGAAGCTCAAACTAGTGCCGAAATTAAACTAATGCCAGTCAAAACTATTCCTAGTCATTTTTCCCAAGTATTTGAAGCAAGTGTAAAAGATTTTAGTCTAGTTTTTGGCAGAGAAGATGACCCCAGTCGCCGCAATTTTGCTGTGGGTAAACCTATTGATATGGATGTACCTGTTTGTTTAGATTTAGATAGATTTGTAGAACGAAGTAATGGGATTTTTGGTAAGTCGGGAACTGGTAAATCTTTTCTGACTCGTTTACTTTTATCTGGCATTATTCGGAAAGGTGCTGCAGTAAATTTAATTTTTGATATGCACTCTGAATATGGTTGGGAAGCTATGGCAGAAGGAAAACAAATTAATACGGTAAAAGGTTTACGACAATTATTTCCAGATCGAGTCGAACTTTGGACCCTTGACCCAGAAGCTACTAGACGCAGAGGGGTAAGAGATGCACGAGAATTGTATCTTAGCTACAACCAAATAGAGGTTGAAGATATTGGGTTGGTACAACGAGAGTTAAATTTGTCTGAGGCAAGCATTGATAGTGCAAATATTCTCAGAAGTGAATTTGGTAAATCTTGGATTACTCAATTATTATTAATGACTAATGAGGATATCCAAATTTTTTGTGATGAAAAGAGGGGTCATAAAGGTTCAATTATGTCGTTACAAAGGAAATTATTACGATTGGATAATCTGAAATATATGCAGGCAAAAAATACTAACAATAATTATATAGAAGAAATTTTAGAATCTTTGAATGCAGGTAGACATGTGATTATTGAATTTGGCTCTCAGTCGAATATGCTTTCTTATATGTTGGCTGCTAATATGATTACTCGCCGAATTCATAATAGCTATGTGCGCAAAGCAGATAAATTTTTGAGTTCTAAAAACCCGAGCGATCGCCCCCAACCATTAGTGATAACTATTGAGGAGGCCCACCGTTTTCTTGATCCGGCAGTGGTACGTTCGACTATTTTTGGTACTATTGCTAGGGAGATGCGGAAATATTTTGTGACCCTATTGGTTGTAGACCAGCGACCTTCGGGAATAGATGCGGAAGTTATGTCTCAAATTGGTACGAGAATTACGGCTTTGTTGAATGATGATAAAGATATTGATTCTATTTTTACAGGAGTTTCTGGCGCTCATAGTTTGCGGTCTGTTTTGGCAAAGTTGGATTCTAAACAGCAAGCTTTGGTATTAGGTCATGCAGTACCGATGCCTGTGGTAATTCAAACTCGTGCTTATGACCAAACTTTTTATCAGGAAATTGGAGATGCAGACTGGCGGTATGTTTCTGATAGTGAATTATTTGAAGCGGCTCAGGTGGCTTTGGATGATATTGGGTTTTAGTCAAGGAGTTGTTGGGTGATCTATGAAGTACAGTGGCAATAGCTTTTTCAAAAGTTTTTGAATTATAAAATTAAGTTTTCATGATTATTGAGCCAATCTAGTAGTAAAATTAAGTGTGTAATTAATCATAGTAGACTTCTTTTTCCATGGCTAAGGGATTAAAACGCAGAGAATTCTTAATTTATAGTTCGGCTGCTCTAAGTAGCAGTCTTTTTCTCAAAGCTTGTAGTAGTAACAATAATAATACTACTACTACATCTGAAGATGACAAAATTAAAGTAGGTATTCTTCATTCTCTCGGTGGCACAATGGCAATTAGCGAAACTACAGTAGTTGAAGCTGAAAAATTAGCAATTGAAGAAATAAATGCTGCTGGTGGTGTATTAGGCAAGCAAATAGAAGCAATTATTGAAGATGGTGCTTCTGACTGGCCTACTTTTGCAGAAAAGGCAAATAAACTTATCGATCAAGATAAAGTAGTTACTGTTTTTGGTTGTTGGACTTCTGCTTCCCGCAAGTCAGTCTTGCCTGTTTTTGAATCTAAGAATCATATGCTTTGGTATCCTGTACAATATGAGGGTCAAGAATGCTCAAAAAATATTTTTTATACGGGTGCCGCTCCTAACCAACAAATTGAACCTGCTGTAAATTGGCTATTAGAAAATAAGGGAAAAGAATTTTTCTTAGTTGGTTCTGATTATGTTTTTCCTCGTACTGCAAATACAATTATTAAAGAG
>JAKQYF010000470.1 GCA_023356535.1 Trichodesmium sp. MAG_R03
ATAGGTGGTTCCCAGTCGGGAGCGAGTTCGGTTAGTAACTCGGTTTTGGGAGATGTTTCTGTAGTCATGGTTAGCCCCCTAGATTGTATTTTCATTATTAAGTTTACCATAGATTTAATAGATGAAAAAGTCGAATTATCAAAGGGGATGAGGCATGGCAGAAATGCGGGTATGATTGGGGAAAGAGGCGATCGCTTACCCAAACGATAATTCCTATGATTTGGAGCCGGAGTTGGTACATCTCCAAATTTTAGATAGTGAATTAATAATTATAGTCATTTTAATTAAGATTGAAACAAAAATTGAGTATAATAAAATTAAGTCAGCTAGAAACTATTTTGAACTATGCCTTAGAGTTTAGACTTACAGCGCTTTTCAAATTAATGAACCACATCGCCATAACCAAAACCTTGTAGGGACGTTGCATGCAACGTCCCTACTGTGGTCGACCGACATGAAAAATGCTGTAAGACAAAAAGTAATAAATCTTGTAAAAAATGGCGCTACGATTACTACCATAGTATCTCATTCTTATTTAAATAACTATAAATAGAAGAGCGGAGCATTTATTCAGATCATCAATAACAAAGAGCTAAAGGGGTGAGAGTCAACCTGAAATGAAGAGAAGTATTAAGTTTCAGGTGTTTAATACCAAAACAGTATTCTCTAGCTATGGTACTAACAGCTTGATATATTATCTGGGAATGCTGAAAATTCAATACTTTCAGAACTTACCCAGTACTGCTATATATAGTACAAAAATTTGTTATTTTTCCGATAACGCCACTATAATTAGTCGTGAGCTAATTCCTGACTTGACTTTTTGTACAATGCCTATTAGAAATAAAAGCAGTAATGAATTTTAGTAGAAATTAAATCGTACCACCACGACACCTGAAACCTGACACCATCCACCCACATGGTTTTTAGCCATCTCGTCACCCCTTAATAACAAAGAGTTTGACAAAGTTTTCCTACTTGTTTAACTCAATTAATCATCGTTATTTAGTGTAATAAAGCCATATTTTTCAAAGACAGCTTTTGTCTCTGGCGTCAATATAAATTCTTCTAGTTCTTTAGCCGCTTCAACATTTTTACTATCTTTAATTATTGCCATAGGATAAACTACTGGTGTATGAGATCTTTCCGGTGCATTAGCAATAATTTTTGCTCGGCTTGAACCCTTAGTATCTGTCCGATAAACAATTCCAGCATCAACATTTCCTGTTGCTACATAATTGACTACTTGGCGCACATTTTTAGCAAAAACTATTTTCGGTTCTACTGCTTCATAAATATCTAGATAACTCAAAACTTCTTGACCATATTTTCCCGCAGGAACACTTTTTGGTTCACCAATAGATATTTTCTTAATAGCGTCTTTTGTTAAATCTTGAAAAGTGTTAACTGCAGCCGTATTTTCTTGGGGAACTATTAATACCATTTGATTTTGGAGTAAATCACGAAGACTTTTATCTATTATGAGACCTTTTTCTTGCAATATATTCATGTGGGAAGTAGATGCAGAGATAAATAAATCTACTGGAGCACCTTGTTCAATTTGTTGTCGTAGGGAGCCAGAGGAAGCTAAGTTTAATGTTAAAGAAACATTGGTTTTTTGTTGTTCATAAATAGGTTTAATCTCTGCCATTACATCTTTGAGACTAGCTGCTGCTGAAATTGTTAAATTTATTCTGGAAGTAGTAAGCTGAGAAGATGAATTATTGGTATTTGGACTGCAACTAATTATTAATAAACAAGTAAGTATAGCTAT
>JAKQYF010000471.1 GCA_023356535.1 Trichodesmium sp. MAG_R03
ACAATTAATCAGCTAGAAGCTGGAGGTTCGACTGCAGGAGGTCAAGGAATTAAACTTGCTTATGATTTAGCTAAAAGGTTTTATCAATCTTCAGGAAATAATCGAGTTATTCTGGCGACTGATGGAGATTTTAATGTGGGAGTTTCTAGTGATGCTGAATTAGTCAGAATGATTGAAAATTATCGAGATGAAGGAATTTTTCTAACGGTACTCGGTTTTGGTACAGGTAATTTTAAAGATGCCAAGATCGAACAATTAGCTGATAAGGGAAATGGGAATTATGCTTATATTGATAATCTTTTAGAAGCTAAAAAAGTTTTAGTGACCGAGATAGGAGGAACTTTACTAACTATTGCTAAAGATGTGAAAATTCAAGTGGAATTTAATCCGGCAAAAGTACAAGCTTATCGTTTAATTGGCTATGAAAATCGACTGTTACGTTCTCAAGATTTTAATGATGATACAAAAGATGCGGGAGAGTTAGGTGCAGGACACTCCGTTACGGCGCTTTATGAAATTATTCCAGTGGGAGTAGAAAGTAATGTGAAATTACCAGAAGTTGATGAGTTGAGATATCAAGATAATCAAGTTGACCAAGCAGCTTATAATAGTGATGAATTAATGTTAGTTAAGTTGCGTTATAAGGAGCCAAAGGGTAAAACTTCTGAGTTAATTCAACAGCCAGTTGTTGATAAGGAAGTAAGTTTAAATAATGCTTCAAATGATTTTAAATTTGCTGCTGCTGTGGCTGAGTATGGGATGATTTTACGAGATTCTGAATATCAAGGTAATGCTAGTTTAAATAAAGTGTTGAGGTTAGCAAATGAGTCGAAGGGTTTAGATTTAGAAGGTTATCGAAGTGAGTTTATTAATATGGTTGAAAGGAGTCAAAAATTGATGGATAAAAAGTAGATGATAAATTTATGTAAAAATTTCCCTATCATAGATTAATATATACCATAATTTGTGGCTTTTATTCCGCTACTCCCTTAAAAAAAGAGTGCGGGATTTTTGATTAGGCTGTTAATTTAAACACTTATGTCATTTTAAGTTTATTTTTCAATATTTTGAATAGAACAAGATTCTGTTCGATTTTTATTTAAAAAGTCTCTAACTTTTATTGGAGAAGAACTTGCATCTGGAATTTTCGGATTGTCTGGTTGAAACAAAGGTTTATTGTATTCAGTAATTTGTAACAAAGCCATAACATTTTTTTTGATATTGTTAAGCTCTTCTCTGATTTGCTCCCAGTCTAAACCTTCTTCTATAAATATAATGAGTAAATTAATCCAACCACCCCAAAATTTTGAGTAAGTAAAAGAAGTATTTTTTGTTTCATTTTTACTTTTTAAGCTATCTTTATCTGGCTTAAAAGTTGAAAAAATATTGTTAAAATAAGACTCAAATAAAATTGTTCCTTTTTCAACTAATGTTTCTCTATTAGATAATTCTTCTATAGTTGAATAAAATAATTTTTCATATCCATCTTTTTTAGATATATTATTCGTACTTCTGGCTTTTGTTAACTGTTCGATCTTTTTAATATTTGTAATTTTTTTGATTGCATCAATAATTATTCCAGCGTCAATAATACCTTTATTTGCTTTATCTGATGTTATATTAAAAAATTGCTTAAAGTTTTGTCTAGTATTTAAATTGACAATAATCTTTGTAGCAATTACTTTTGGCTCTTTACTTCCCAATTCATAAGAAATTTTATCTGTATGAGTTATTTCTAC
>JAKQYF010000472.1 GCA_023356535.1 Trichodesmium sp. MAG_R03
CTGGCATTAAAATTGGATAAGAAGCATAAGATTTAATTAGTTGTTGATCAACCATATCAGGTTTATATTGGCTAAATATCTTAACTAAGTATTCTGTTGCTTTACAATTCTGATTAGATTGTAAATAGTTAAATTTCTTAGTGATCGCTTTTAATTTGTGACTAACATTTGTCTCCACACACTTGATGGCCTTAGCAATTTCTTTACGTTGCTTATTAGCCAAGAATAACTTTAGTATTTTTTCCTCATCCTCTGTTAATTGAGAGGAATAAATATATTCAAATATTTCTTTATTCATAACTTTTTTATTTGCAAGTTTAGCACATACGTTTTACCTATTTATAATATTTATCTTACATTCCGCACGTCAAAATGTAGTATATTAGACATGATATTGAAAGCCTTGCCTGATAATAACTCTGAAGTTTGTAAGTAAAAATACATATTACAACAACTATTGATAGTTATTAGCAATAATAGAGGCTATAATCTACCTTCTTCGTTAAAAATACCCTTGTAGTATACTTGAAGTGCGGAAAGTGGGTTTATAGTTTTTGATAAAAACAATAATCAGGATCATAAACCCGGTTTCTTCTTTAGGTGCGTAAGTTCAATTTAAGTTATTATACTGGCTTAAACTCCTATTATAGCAATCCTATCTCAAGAATAAAAGAAATGGGATTTTTAAGGCAGGCTGCCCTTCACACTAAATGCAAAGTTGCTATTTTAGCAGTATTTAGTTTAATACTAAAACCCACATTCTGCAACCGCCGACGTCAAAATGTAGTATATTAAACTAGAGACTAAAAGCGATTTCTGATAATAACTATGAAGCTTGTAAGTAAAAATACATATTACAAAATTCTTAATAAGAATTAACAATAATAGAGACTGTAATCCACCTTCTTGGTTAAAAATGCTCTTGTAGTATATTTGTGGTGCGGAATGGGGGGACGGAATAGGTGAATTATATTTTCACCTATTCCGTCCCCTTACAGTAAAGGTGAGACTTTATTTCACTTTTGAGCTATTCACAAAAAGCTGAATTATCATGAAATAATTAAGTTTTTTAATTCAACTAGCAAGGACAAAATTATGCTTAAAGTTGGCGATCGCTATATTAACTGCTTACTCAAACAAATAAGATTATCTGCTATTGCAGATAAGGAGGATAGGTTAGTTAAGAAAATTATTTAAGATACTGTGGAGGAGTTAAGCAGAGTTACAAAAATTCTGATATCTACCTTATTTCGGGCCCACGAAACTTTTAAAGTAGTTATTATTTCAAATATCTCGAATAGTATAATTCATTTTCGCGGTTGTTTTGAAGATTCTATAGAAGCGATCGCTACTACTACTCAAGATACCAATAGAAAAAAATGGCAATTCGCGACTTTAAGTCAAACCAAAATATCGACTCTAGTCTGGGAAGGGAACATTAACTTTCAATACTAAGTCTACAAAAAACCAAAGTTTTCAACAAATAATTATAAACCTATGTTATACAGTCACTCAAACTCGAAAGCCACAATGAATGAGTCAAGTTTACACGGCAACTGCTTGACATCTTTTCAGCGTAAACTCCTAGAAAAAAATCTAGATGATAAGTTGACCAGGCAATATCGCCAGAGAATAGAAATCATGCTCCTAGCAGATGAAGGCAAAACCCAGACCCAAATCTGTAAAGCTATAGGTTGTTCTCTAGCTACAGCTAGACATTGGATGCTTTTTG
>JAKQYF010000473.1 GCA_023356535.1 Trichodesmium sp. MAG_R03
GGATTACCTTTAACGAATCTACTGTTTCCCTTGGAAAATTTGAGTCGGGAAAATTCAAAATTAGAGTAGGTTTCTACTTCACTAACAAAAGGTGTTTGACTAGGTAAATTACCTTTCAATGGTTGAATGCCAGAGTCAAATTCTAGCCGATATTTAGTACCTTTTTCTAGAGTTACTTGGGGAGTAATCAAATAATTCCATTCACGGGAAGAAGGGTCAAATTCTTCTATGGAAGATTGTTCTTCATCAGTAGTTTCTAATATTTCTAAGCTAACTGTAAAAGGTAAGCTTTCTGTATTACCATCTGGCAATAGTTTGATTTTTTTTGTAATTGAATCTAAATTTAATTCCACATTAGAGGTAAATTTTAGAGTCGGAGTTATATCAATTGGTTTTAGTTTATTATTTGTATCTTTTCTAGTTGGTAAATTGGTAAGTTTGACTGGTTCGGTATTGAAAGTCCAGGCTAAATCTTCATCTAATTGATTATTTTTCAAGTCGGATAAACCAGATTTCATAGTTACTTTGACTCTGGTAGATTTAGGGAAAGTTTCTTCTGGTTGAAAACCTACCATTTTCGGAGTCAAAAATCGGAATTGACCGGGTAATTTTGGGAAGATTTCAAACTGCTTTAATTTTTCCTGTTGTTCTGGAGAGTCTAAAGTTTCTAAAGGAATTAAAGGCTCTTTAAACCGAATCCGAATTTGATTTAAAGGTGCTGCTTTTCCTTTAGGAGTAATTTGTTCTATCCACTCTGGTAGTGGAGGGGTAATTATTAAGTCTACCATTGGTAATTTTGCCTGTTTTGAAGTTACGTTAAAGCTACTACAGGCTCCGATGGTAAGTACTAAGCATAATCCTAGGAGAAAATATTTCCAGTATTTAACAACCATATTTGTTTGATTTGAGGTTATTGTTTATCTACAATTATTAAGGGTTTATTTACTGAACAGAGTAGACTGTTTAATATATTTATGATATATTTATCATAAGCTATAGGAGTCCTAAATTAGTTGTAATAATTTTTCTAATAGTTAATTGGAACTGAAAACCTTGAAGAATCTGACTAATGACTATTGACTAATGACTATTGACTACTAACTACAAGAAAAATATTACACATTAAATAGGATTGCTATATTATATTATAATAATGTATTAATAAAAATCAATAGGCTTGGGCAAAAATATTGATGTTAGAAAAGTAGGGGAAAGATTTGATGGCTTTGTCTGGAGACATCTATGTAATTTATATTTCTAATTAATGAAAGAGTATTATTTTTAAATAGTTATAATTATGCGTAAAGAAGCCTTGGTTGTTGGAATTAATGAACATGTATTTGAGCCAGATTTAAACCTCAAAGTTCCAGTGAAAGATGCTGAAGCTATTGCTGAAATGTTAGAAAAATATGGCAAATTTCATGTTGAAGGTTTGCCAAAAGATTATGATGAAACAGGTAGGGAAAGATTTATATCTGATGGCTCAGTTAATAGGAAAGACCTCAAAACAAAAATTAGTAATTTATTTAATCCTACCTCAAAAAATGAAATTCCTGATGTAGCTTTATTCTTTTTTGCCGGCCACGGTCATGTAACAACAGAAGGGGGTATTCGAGAGGGTTTTTTAGTAACTAGTGATGTGCAATTAAAAAGAGATATTTATGGCATATCTTTAAATTGGTTTAAAGATTTATTACGCCAAAGTCCGGTGAAAAAA
>JAKQYF010000474.1 GCA_023356535.1 Trichodesmium sp. MAG_R03
GAATACCCCCTTTTGTTGTTACATGACCGTGGCCGGCAAAGAAGAATAAAGCCACATCAGGAATTTCATTTTTTGAAATAGGATTAAATAAATCACTAATTCGTGTTTCGAGGTCTTTCCTGTTAACAAAGCCATCAGATATAAATCTTTCCCTACCTGTTTCATCATAATCTTTTGGCAAACCTAGAACATGAAATTTGCCATATTTTTCCAACATTTCAGCAATAGCTTCAGCATCTTTAACTGGAGCTTCGAGGTTTAAATGTGGCTCAAATATATGTTCATTAATTCCAACAACTAAAGCTTCTATACGCATAGTTAAAACTGTTTAGTAGTAATACTTTTCTATTGGTACTTAGACATTTTCTGACAGAACAAATACATAAAAGTCCGTTTAAACAAAGAAATTACAGCCTTTCACCTGATCATGAGGTACACAAGGAGGAGGTTGATGCTGGCTCTACATAATTTTTACAATTTACCTTGTACCTTATATGTCCGAAATATGCTGTATGTCAATGTCCTCAAGGCTAAGGCTAGAACCTCTGCCGCCCCCTAGATTTAGACTTTCTTGAAGCTAAAAGCTTTTACTAGTCTATATTTGAGCCTATTTTATCCCCAGATTTTGTGGAAGTCCCACCATTAATAATAGAACCTACGCAAATTCACTTAGGTCCCCTATCTTTAGGGGTGAATAGCATTCCTCCTCACCGTCAGGACCGGCCCGGGGGTAAGTACTGAATAATCAAAATTTTAGGTGACAATAGTTGACAACTATTCTAGTGTATTTTACCTCTTTTATTTTGTAAAGAGAATTTAGGTGAAGCCTCTCAAAGTCTTGAGCTTGAAAAGGCGGAGTTAGAGACAGAATTATTTTGAGAATTAAGCAACTCCCAATTTAGAAATATTAGCTTGAATAGGAAAAAAAATAGTTGATAAAAGGAGAATTAATATGAACAATTCAATGGATAAATTCTTATTATCTTTCATGTATGCAATCAAAGAGTTAGAAACTTCTTTAACTTCAGAGGAAACAAAAAAAACTCAAAAATATTGGGCAACAATTAGCTAATGACCCCACAGCTTGGGAAATCTATACTGAACCTATGTTAAAGGAAATAATTAGCAACAACTCATCCCTGAATAAAGTCTTTCAAAATATTCAGTCAAACCTCGAAAATATTGGGGATATTCCTCAAGATTTTATCCACAATACCGAAGATTTAGTAACGGTTACCCCGGGTGAAAAACCATCTGAGAAACGCCCTCTTCCTATATTTAGTCGGGAGGATTTCAAAAGTTATGAAGTTGTCAATATTTCTATTGAGGTTTTAACATCCCCAGCGCCACCAGAAAAAGGGAAAGAAATTAGTAAGCAAATTGGTAAGCTTGAGAAATTATGGAATTTTATTTCTCAAAATAATTCTGACAAGAAATAGAATTTCAAATATTAGGATTTTTCTCTTTGTTTAAGTTTTTATTTGGGGTGGGTTTCGGCTATCTAAAAATTAGGAGTCAATTCTATTGACTTACACAATTTGATAGATATTGTCTCCCACCATTAATTGCTTTTAATTTCTGGAAAAATTATATTTAGGTGTTATTTAAACCAAAACTTTGGGGTTTTTGTTATACTAATTTTATGACAAGTATATTTATATTTTCCCTGTCGGAGGTCACTATGATTAGCGATCGCTC
>JAKQYF010000475.1 GCA_023356535.1 Trichodesmium sp. MAG_R03
AACTAGTAGCAGTGCGCCAGCCAACCTCTCCTCCCCACTGCTCTTTTGCTCTAGCTACAAACTCTTTTGCTGTATCTAATTGTTTATGCCACGGTATTGATAAAATCAAACCTTTAAGTGGTTCCCCACCTTTGTCTAAGATATCACAATTATAAAAACTATCACCAGCAATTAATTTTAATCTTTGGCTTTCTGGCAATTTAAAATTAGCTTTAGCAACCTCTATTGCTAAGTCAATTGTTCCTATGTTTGCAAATAGCGCTCCAGCTTCAACTTGGTTATTGGCTGCCACCCGAACTTCCTTATTGAGATCAAAAGACGATTGTTTCAAATCTATACTTTTAACCTTTATGTCAGGCTTCAAAGTTGTTAAGTAAAAATCAAAAAAACCATTGATACTTTTACTAAATGAACTTTCTTTGTTATAAAAAATTACAATCTTTTCTATAGATCGAAGTTTGACATATTCAGCTAGCTTTTTACTTGCTACAGAGTCATCAATCACCGTTCTAAAAAAAGTATCACCTTTTAATTCTCTACTTGTGCTAGTAGAAGAAATAACTGCCAACTTTTCTTTTTCATATACTTCTAATGCTGCCTTAGTAGCATCACTAGAATTATGTCCTATTACCCCTAAAATTTCTTTATCTCTGACTATTCCTTGAGCTACTTTTGGAGATATTTTATCATCATTACTGTCATTGACAATAATAATTTCCAGTAATCTACTATTTCCTGAGAAATAGTAGTTTTTATTGTATTCATTTTGTGCCTGAGCAACACCTCGCAAAATTGCTTTAGCTCTTTGACTGTTATTATCTGCTGGTACAACTACAGCTATTTTTAAAGGATTATTATTATTCTCGCGAGCTAGAGAATTGTTATAGTAAATCAATGGCTCTGGGTCATTACCATTAGAAGTTACAAGTTCTTGAAAACAACTAACTGCTTTTTTGTAATTAGAATTTTTAAATTTTCCATTACAAATTATAAAATTAACATTATCATCATCATCTGTGTTGTTATACCGATCAAATATTCTTTTTTCGCCACTGCTAAATCTTTCTATTTCTAGCTGATCCAGCTCTGATTTTCCGAGTATAAAATCTGGATCTTGTTGAGTTTTTAATCCCCAAAATATTCCTATTCCAATCAGCAGAGGAGCTGCTAAAGCTGCTGTCAAAAATACATTACGAATTGGATTTTTTTTAGACTTCTTCCTGACATAAACTAGAACATATTCCTTGTCTTTAATATCTTTAAGTTTCTCTTGAGCTTCCATATTGTATGGTTCGATTTTTAGGACCGTTTCGTATAGCTTTTTAACTGCACTTAAATTTGTCTCTATAGAACCATTTTCTTGAATTAAATGATCACCATAACCAAACAATAACTCTATGTATTCCTCTTTCCCACGTTGTGGATGAATTCTGTAAACTCTCTCGTATAGTTCTAATGCTGCCTGAAATCTTTGCTTTTTTTTGTATCCTGCAGCCAACTGGAATAAAGCACTAAAGTGGTTAGGATTAAGTTCTAAAGCCATATTATAATGCTCTAACTCACGATCTATATCCCCTCGTATCCGCCATTTATCAGCTCCTTCGTAATAATTATTAGCTTCATCATCAAGCTTCTCCAATTCCCATATTTCTGAGCGT
>JAKQYF010000476.1 GCA_023356535.1 Trichodesmium sp. MAG_R03
AACCGTCGCGCTCTACCTGCACCTGATATTTCTAGTTTTAGTCAGAGCGATAATTTTGTGGCTCCGCGCGATCGCATAGAGCAACAATTAGCACAAATGTGGTCAGAAATTCTAAATATTAATCCAGTGGGAGTTAAAAGTAATTTTTTTGACTTAGGAGGCCATTCTCTCTTAGCAATTAATTTAATAGCCAAAATTCAGGAAAGCTTTGGCAAACAATTACCTTTATCTACTCTATTCACCAACCGAACAATTGAAGATTTAGGCAGTTTAATTCGAGGAGAAAGTCAAGTTAGTTTTTCTTCTATAGTTCCGCTGCAAACTCAGGGAAATAGACAACCATTTTTTTGTATACATCCTGCCGGAGGTCATGTGTTTTATTATCATGATTTATCCCGTTATTTGGGGAATAATCAACCATTTTATGGGATACAAGCACAGGGATTTAATGAGGGGGAAAAAATCTTCACAAATGTGGAAGATATGGCTGAATTTTATGTCAAAAATTTACTAGAATTTCAACCGGATGGTCCCTATCAAATTGGCGGTTGGTCTTTTGGAGGAGTTGTTGCTTTTGAAATGGCACAGCAGTTACTTCAGCAGGGTCAAGAAGTTAGCTTATTGGCTTTGTTAGACCCTTGGGTTCCCATTTTATTAGACCCTAATAAAAAAATTGATAATTTGTATATGAAGGGTGTATTAAGTCGTTACTTTGGAGGTATGTTTGGTATAACTGATTTAGTGACCGAAAATGAATTATTAGGTTTAAGTTCAGAAGAACAAATAGAGTTTATAATTGATAAGGCAGAGAAATTAAAGTTATTTCCCAAGGAAGCTACTCGGGAACAAAACCGACGCTTTATTGATGTAATAATTGGCACTTTAAAGGCAACTTATACTTATAAACGTCGTCCTTATCCAGGAAAAGTAACGGTTTTTCGGGCGCAAGAAAAGCATCCCCATGGCATAGATCCCCAATTAGTCTGGGTAGAAATGTATGCTATTTTAGATGTAGCTGATATGGAGGTAGTTATGGTTCCTGGTAATCATTTTACATTTATAAAGGAATCAAATAATAAAGTATTAGCAGAACGTTTGAGTGAGCATTTAAAGTAGGTAAGCATTTCCTGGGAAATGCTGGCAAACAGTAGTCAGCTATCAGCTAGCCTCCTGGGTCGGAGCTTCCTCATTTAGGGATGAGTTATTAATTCATTATCACAGGTCCAGGAGTAATTAGTCTCCAAGAAGTAAAATCTGAATGAAATTGGTCGCGACTTTAACCTTACTATTTTATTACCTTCAAAAGTTGAAGACTTATTAAAGTAGTAATATTATGTCCGGTTGAATAATTAGATTTTTGTGGATGTTGGTAAAAGGTAAAAGTTTTTTGCCATTGTTTTAACTAATAACTGATAACTGATAACTGAAGAATCAACCATGCCTTACAGTAAATTCACCTTAGATGAACTCAAACAAAAATTCAATATAATATTGACAGGCAACAAAGGAAAATTTAACAACTTACCAGAAGTTGCTCCTAGTCAATTTATTCTTGAAGCCTTAGAAGAATATTTACCCTTAGCAGTGGCAATTGGTTCTGAAAAAGCTCGTTCTGAATTAATAGTTGCACCAATCTTAGTG
>JAKQYF010000477.1 GCA_023356535.1 Trichodesmium sp. MAG_R03
GCGTCGCATGAGATATATTAACAATCAATCAAAGTTATGAGTCTCCCCCGAACCCCCTCATTTCAATAACATCAACTATATTTGAACAATAATCTGTCCAAAGGGACTAGACCATCTCAGCTGCATTTGACTATCCTACCACTCCTGAAGAAAACATTTGGCTTGATATGGCTTTCGTAACAAATTGTCGATTTCCACAAGATATAAACCCATTTGCAGACGAATATGGATGCGGTAAAAACGATATTTAATCACTTTAAAATTAAAAAAATGAAACATGTATTTGTTGTATTGTCGTGTGTGCTAATTTTACTTACATCCTGTGGTAAAGATGAACCAGAAATTCAACTATTGAATGATGATATTTTTGGCTTTGAAAGCGTAGAAGAAGCAAGAACTCATCTCGGTGTTTATGCTGACATATTTAGTCCAACTAATGGTTCAATGTATATTCGTTCCACGAAGTTTGGAACAAATACTGATGCAGAACAGGCGGAGATATTCGGGAGATATCAAGAAAACCAAAATCAGCCACGAACAAATGGAGGTGATTTTAAATTTGGTGACATCAAATTGTCATTTGATGAAAACACTAAATCGTATTTGCCAGATGAAGGAGTTTTGTCTAACGATGAAAAAGTAAACCGCATATCAAATTTGTTTGGCATCTCCAATGAATTTTCACTTATAGCGAATGGTTCAACAGTAATAAACTTTGAGCAATATGTTCCTACGAAAATAGATGTAAATGTAGAAAGTGGCATAGACTACCAAGGAAGTAACTTACTATCAATTAGTAGAAATAATTGCCAAATATCTTGGAATAATGATAGCAACAATGAGAACGGAATTGTGGCGTATCTTTGGTGGAATGGAAATAAAACTGACGTTTCTGCTTTTGAACAAACTCAGGGAAAAATTTTAAATAAGGCAGTTAAATTAAATGATGAAGGTCAGGCGGTTCTTTCCAAAGAACTATTTAATGGCATTCCTAAAAATGCCATTGTAACCTTATTTTTTATTCGAGGCAACGTCAATATAAAAGAAGTTGACGGTAAATCTTTTAAATTTTATAGTGTGACGCAAGATAAGCACAACCTCATTCTGTTAGATTAAAAGTTATTAAGCTGGGCGAAGTACTCTTTGCCCAGCTTTACTTTATAAGATATTACTTTAGATGAGTAAATATCTAATTGATAGGGGAAACCTATACCTAGTTATTGGATTAATTCTATTTGTTGTTGCCTGTTCTGCAATTAATATATTGGAATTAGTTACCATGCTTGCCTTGGTGCCATTTCTGCTATACAGTTCAACTAGCAAATCCCCCTATTGGTGGATAAAGCTATACTCAACATTATTGATTGCTAATTTAATCAATCTGTTATGGCTTTCCTCTACTGTAACAATTGGGCAGTATATTTCCTTTGCTATAATTTTAGCATTTCTTCAAACGATACCTTTTATTGTATTTAAAAAAATAGATAAGTTATCCACTATTGCATTTATTTCATCATGGTTAGTCATTGAGTATTTTTTACTGCATAGCGAAGTCAATTATCCAATGTCCTTATTAGGATTGCCTTTAGCTTCCTATCCTCAATTAATCCAATGGTGGGAGTTTACAGGGATACTTGG
>JAKQYF010000478.1 GCA_023356535.1 Trichodesmium sp. MAG_R03
GAATCTGCCTTTCTTTTCAGCTCCTTTGACTCTTCCTTGAGCCAGTAAAACTAATAAACGTTGACGAGAGATGCCTAATAAAAAAGACGCTTGTTTTGTACCCATGATTTTTTCCTCAACTATTGAACAATAGTTAGGCTTAGTAAACAACAATAATTTTTTTTCTTTACTATTCAATATTTAATATACATATTACTATAATTGCAGAAAATAAACGATGGAGAAATGTACTAACAAGGTGTAGTTATCTATTGCTTGAGCTGATTGGATTTTGGGATAAAGCATAATTTTGATTTGATAATTTATTTTAATGGTGGTAATTTTCTAAATTCTTGGATATTCTTTGGGATGAAAAAATGGCTAAATTTACTGAAAGAAGATTAAAACCTTATTTAGCTTCTTTTCATCAATCTTTTGTTAGTAGTAAGTTAATGTAAAATTCCTATCTTGTAGTAGAAACTTGATTTTTGACTTTGGAAATTTAGGAGTAGATCAGGAGATACAATTATGGAAAATCTCCCACATCAAAAACTAATTAGTTGAGTTAGTGTGTGGGAGATGGCTATTAAACAAAGCATAGCTAATTCTTAATTAGTAATTTACCTTTAATTAGCGATCGCCTTATCGCCTACTTTTTCATTTTCCTTGCTCTAAGTCTTGAATAGCTTGATTAACCCATCTAAGAATTTCCGGTAAATCACTCTTAATAACCTGCCATATCACATTAAGATCAACATCAAAATAACCATGAACAATTCGGTTTCTCATACCAATAATTTCCCGCCATGGAATTTGAGGATAACTGTTCTGGCAGTAAGGAGAAATATTGTTTGCTGCCTCACCTATAATTTCAATTAACCGTACCAATGCTAAAGACAACATTTGTTCATTATCTAAATCTTCGCGATTTCGATTTTTGATAAAATCAATTGCTGTTATAGCAGCCGTACTCGGATATGTTTAAGACGAGTCAAATTGTCAACTTTGCTCATAAATTATCATTGCTTCCTGTAATACCCGCAAAAGGCAAAAATAACGACTTAGATCTTTTGGAGTCATCAAATCTACTACTCTTCCTAATAAATAACTTAATTCATCTTCTATTCTAATAATTGCTAAACCAGGAGTTTTTCCTGGCTCAAATTCTACTAAGATATCTATATCACTTTCAGTGGTAAACTCATGCCGCAGCACTGAACCAAATAAGGATAATTTGCTAATGTCATACTGCTGACAAATTTGATTAATTTCAGCTTTTGGTAAATCAATAGGTAAAGTTTTCACGTTTATTCCTCTTTTTATAAACTTCAGTTAAAAATTGGTAGTAATAAATAGAGTCATAATGTTAATTCACTGACTACTAAAATAGATAACTCACGGACTTTTTTGAACTGTAAATCATTAGCTAAAAAAGCATCACAATTAGACTGAATTGCTGTGGCAATTTGTAAAGTGTCAAAGCGGGGATATGCCAGGTAACAAAAAAGAGAACTTGCAAGGCTTTTTAGTCAAATTGTCTAAGCGAATAGATCGTCTAAAGTAGGAAGGAAAGGATTTTTGACATTTTTTGGTGATTGGTGTTTCTTCCTAACTCATTGATTT
>JAKQYF010000479.1 GCA_023356535.1 Trichodesmium sp. MAG_R03
GTCGATAGACTGTCTAACTTATTGATAACATCCGTCAAGGTAGGCTCGGTATTTGGGGTTGTAGTCATAACTCTATTCCTCAAATCAATAAATCTATCTTAGCAAATCGTCAGACGTTTGTCAATTTTTATTCGTCAGAGAAAGGAGCGATATAGCTGCCACACTTGCTCCACCAATGTTTTTTCTGATAACTGATAACTGAAAAGAGCGATCGCTATTATGCCAAGATGTTTAAGTATCCAAGAACACCTAAGTGTTGATGAGCTAGAAAGAAATTACCGAATTACCTATGACCCAATAGAAAGGACAAAATACCAATAGAGTATGTTCCTGGCTTGGTGTTGTAGTGATAATGATTTCCTCAAATCAATAAATTTATATTAGCAAACTATGAGAAAGTTGTCAACCGTTTTTTCTGATAACTGAAATAGGCGATCGCTCCACCAGCAACCTTGACAAAATCCTAAAATATGTTGTAAAATATTGATAATTTCTTAACTAAAGTCAGCCAATGGAAACTATAGTCATTACTCTACCAGACTCTCAGCGAGTCTACATTGAAGAGCAAATACGACTCGGTGGTTATAGCAACGCCAGCGAGTATTTTAATAACCTAGTCCTGGAAGAGCGAAAACGCCAAGCCCAAAAACGACTGGAAACCATGTTGATAGAGGACATAGAATCAGGCCCTGCCGAACCAATGACCGCAGAAGACTGGGAAGAAATTCGTCGAACAGTGCGAAAACGAGAGCGTCACCCTCAACTAAAAGAAATAATAGCCAAAACTCGTTTGGGATTAGAAAATCTTTACGGCGAACAATTAGACCGACTTATCCTCTTTGGTTCCCAAGCCAGAGGTGATGCCAGGCCAGACTCAGATATAGACCTTCTCATCGTTCTCAAAAACTCCTTCGACTACTCCCAAGAAAGCGATCGTATTAGTTATTTGATTGCTGATATATGCTTAGAACATACCGTCGTTATTAGCTGTGTATTTGCGACACTTCAAAAGTATCAAGAATACGATGGCGGTTTATTTCGCAATATTCGGCAAGAGGGAATGCCGGTATGAACCCTAAATAGCAAAAACTACTGGAAAAAGCTGAACAAACCTTGCAAGCAGCAAGAGTTTTAAGATACAAAGGTTTTTTTGATTCTGCTACTTCTCTTGGTTACTATGGGATGTTTTACATTGCCACCGCATTTTTAGAAGGAGAAAAGTTATCTTATTCTCGCCACTCTGCAGTTATTGCTAGTTTTGGTCAAAATTTTGCGAGACCGAAGCGGGTGCCAATAGAATTTCATCGTTATCTAATTGACGCTCAAAACATTCGATTAAAAGCAGATTATGATGTAAATGCACAAATCACACAAACAGAAGCATCCCAGACAATAGATCGTGCTGAAAAAATGCTCAATTTTGCCTTAGCAAATATTGATTCTCTTCCTTCTTCTTCCCCATAAGCAATAATGTTTTTTCTGATAACTGATAACTGAAAAGAGCGATCGCTATTATAAGCAAAATGATATTAAAGAAAGTATAATATGTAGTAAAATCAGGTATGCTAAACAATTATATTTTTCCATGA
>JAKQYF010000048.1:0-23741 GCA_023356535.1 Trichodesmium sp. MAG_R03
ATAAGGAATAACCTTCAAAGTTTTTGCCATTTCTTGAGTAATAAGTGTGTCACTAGCTCCGGTATCTAAAACCATTGGATAAGTTTGATTACCATTAAACGTAACATCAATTAAGAGAGTCCCACCCGGCGAACGACCTTTAATTGGTATTTGGTATATTCCTGCTGTTGGACTTGAAGTTGATACTTCCCCTGGTAATTCTTCTTCAAACAGACGACAAACTGATATTGTTAAGTCCTTCTTATTTCCAAGTTCATCAACCATAAAGCATCCTGGATATTCTTGAGCGATCACACCCGTACAAACTAATGTTGTCAGCAATATTGATGGTATTTGCCAAAATATGTTTTTTACCTGTTGTTTGTACTGGATATAATTTTTGTCACTAGCCTTATAGGTTGAAAAGTTTTCCATCATAATTACTAATAATTTTAATAATTTTAAAGACTGCTGCTTAATTTTCAGGTAGTTATGCAGAACTAATTAGGGCTTGTTGAAAAAGTCTTTTTCAGGAGTAGGGGACCCACCCCTAATATACCCCAGGGGGAGATGTAGGGATGTTGTATGCAACGTTCCTACAGAGGAACGTGGAATTGCTAGAAGAGGTAGTTGGATATATTTGTCCCTTAATTTTTCTGCCATGGGAGTGCTCGAAATCCTAACTTTTTCAGCCTTTTACCAGCAAAAAGCTAGTACTTTTGGCCATCCAAATCAGATCTTATGCTTTTATATGTCAATGCTTTTATGATTAATCAGCAAACCCTAATTAAATTACTTTCAAGCTGAAAAGTATATATTTCCTGTAATTTCGTAAGAAAATTAGGTAATTAATTTTGCCTGGGCACTTATCTTTAGCTTAGAAGCATTGATATTGAATGAACAGGACTACCTTTATATTTCTATCTTTCAGTTTTCTATTCCAATTAATTATTAATCCTCTCTATATATTCATCTGTTTCTTTTTTATGCTTTTCCCCCTTTCTAGCATTAGCTAAACTTTCCAAATTGTTTGTTTCTCCATTTACACACCAATAAGCAACTGTTCTAATTAAACAACCTATAAATTATGCTATTTCAGCATAAGTTTTTCAATCATTGAGGAAAAGAAAAATTAATACTCATTCTCTTATCTCTGGTTTTTATTATCTTTTTAGAACCTTCTTGTAAATTTTCCTGTTCTCATGAGGTTCAACAGTTCTTTGCTAGTATTTTTACCTTATTTCTCTAACCTTGCTATCTTGATTATGCGGCATTTTGATACCTCTAATGTTATCTTATCTTATTTATTTGAATTGTAAGTGTAATCTGTACTTATGAATATTACATTTAGCATCAGGCTAATATATTCTGAATAATCTCAGTAAATATTCTCAGCTTATCTTATCTATACTAATCAATTAGAGGAATTAAAATGTCAATCTCAGCTCAACCTGCTTTACTGGTCTTAGCAGATGGAACTTCTTACTGTGGTTTATCTTTCGGTGCTCCAGGAACTACTATCGGAGAAGTAGTATTTAACACAGGAATGACTGGTTATCAGGAAGTGCTCACAGACCCAAGTTATTGTGGACAAATTGTGACTTTTACTTACCCAGAGTTAGGAAATACAGGAGTTAATCCTGAAGATGAAGAGTCCAATGAACCACAAATTAAAGGTGCAATAGCTCGAAATATTTGTCCACGTCCTAGTAATTGGCGTTCTACTCAGTCTTTACCAGAATATCTCCAAGAGCATAAAATTCCAGGAATTTACAGTATCGATACCCGTGCTTTGACTCGGAAAATTCGGACTGTGGGAGCCATGAATGGGGGAATTTCTACAGAAATTCTCAACCCAACTGAATTGCTAGAAAAAGTTCAGTCTGCTCCTAACATGGCAGGATTGAATTTAGTTGAGAAAGTAACAACTAAAGAAGTTTATCAATGGTCTGAACCAACAGATGCATACTGGGAGTTTAACCCTTCTGTTTCTGGTAATACTGGAGAAAAATTTACAGTTGTGGCCATTGACTTTGGAGTGAAAAAAAATATCCTTCGACGTTTAGCTAGTTATGGTTGTCGAGTTATAGTTGTTCCTGCTAATATACCACCAGAGGAAATTCTCAAGTACAACCCTGATGGTATTTTCCTTTCCAATGGCCCGGGAGACCCGTCTACTGTGACGGAAGGTATTGAAACTACTAAAGAATTGCTAAAATCATATAAACCCGTATTTGGTATTTGTATGGGACATCAGGTTCTTGGCCTTGCCTTAGGAGGAAACACTTTTAAGCTAAAATTTGGTCATCGGGGTCTTAATCAACCTGCAGGTTTGCAGCAAAAAGTCGAGATTACCAGTCAAAATCATGGATTTGCTATTAATGCAGATTCTTTAGAAGCTGAGTTGGAAATTACCCATCTCAACTTGAACGACCAAACTGTAGCTGGTTTACAGCACAAATCTTTACCTTTTTTCTCAGTACAGTACCACCCTGAAGCCAGTCCCGGTCCTCATGATGCTGATTACTTGTTTGAACGTTTTGTTCAAGCAATGAGAGATGTTCGAAAAGTTAAAGCAATAAATTGATCCTAAACCTTCTATAGCAAAATCAATGCCAAAGCCATCCTAGAAAGATAGGACTTTAAATCCAAACTTTAGGTAAATTGTTGATTATTCCTACAATCATGTTCAGGTTAAAACATTATGCCTGTTTCAGGACTTACCTATAACCAACATATATAGCACGGGTTAATGACTGTTAACCCCTATGAATGATGTATAATTTTATCTTTGGCGTAAGTCCTGTGTTTTAAAAAGTCGTCTGACAGTAGACATATTTGACTCTTTGAAGTATAATTATTATTTCAATTATACAAAATTAAGCTAGGAGGGTGTTATTCCTGAGCCTAAGACATTAAACCTGACTGTTAGCCTGAGAGGCTCTCTAGAAGTCAGGGATAACTACCAGCTATTTCGCCTAACAGGGTTATTAGATGCTTTTTCAGAAGGTACTTTTCTCAAAACCCTGAAGGAGAAAATTGATAAAGGACCAAAAAATATTATTTTGGACTTGTCCAAGATAGACTTTGTTGATAGCTCTGGGTTAGGAGCACTTGTGCAATTGGTAAAGCAGACCAACAAAGATAACGGTACTTTGCAAATAGTTTCTAATGCCCGTGTAACTCAAACAGTTAAGTTGGTTCGTTTAGAGAAGTTTTTGTCTTTACGAACCTCATTAGACGAAGCTACCAAGAATATCAAGAAATCTTGACTAGCCAAGGCAAAGACCAATTATCTAATTCTATTGAAAAAGCCTATACTTCTTGAAGGATAAGCATTTCCGGTAATTATTTCCTCAATTATATTCTCAACTAGAAATGGCTACAAGCCTTTATTTTCGTCATTATTGAGAATGAAACTATGAAATTGCTGAGTCAGTCATTTTCAGAATTAACTCTGTGAATGGGTTTGAGATACCTGAATTCTTACTAGTTAACAGCTTGTTTATTTTATGCTACTAGGATTTAAAACTCAATTACACCTAAATAATTAGCAAAAAGCCTTACAGGCCAAACATGGGCTCTGTATCTCGTCATGAAAATAAATAGGGGTGTGATTAAAGAAAAATGTCCTTAATCACAATTCAAATGATCTTGATAGTAAGATTAAATTTCCCACTGCTATTGATTTGCATAAGCTTTTTGTTAGCTATGGTTGAAGCTAAATAACTCCTTGTGTTATGAAGTATTTGAACAGGACTTCAATATACTTTGAGATATTATATCCATACTTTGAGATATTATATCCGCAAATATGGAAGCGTTGCTTTAAGCCTCGTTTTTGGCCAGTCTAAATTTAAGAAAAAAGGTCGGTTTGGATAGCTTCACTCTTAATGGTTCTATACCCATCCCCAAGAGCAGGGCTGTTTCATTGTCAAATTTGGCGATCACCTAACCTATGAATTGAAGGCAGTTTGATCTATTTTTTTCTCTCTCTATCTTTAATCTTAGAAAAATAATGTCGCGATAGCTTATGATAAAAGGTTTTTAGATCCCTAACCCAAAATAGGTGGGGTGGAAAATTAAAAGGCCCTGCCTTCAAGAGAGGTAGGTCACATTAAACTTCCAAGAATTGGTTGAGTGAAAAAAGATGAAAGTCTCACGTCCGGTTCTGAAGACGACTCGGGTAAGGTAACTTACCTGGCTTAGTTTAACATGCCTTTAAGGTGAGTACAGTAACCCATGAAACTTTAACCCACCAATTAGCTAAAGCTCTATAGTAACTCCTGTCTTTAGGTCAGAGAGGATGTCAAAAGGAGAATAATTAGTTTGCAGCAGTTAAACCCTGTGACACTAATGCCAGCAGAAATTCAAAAAATTTCGCCCTCAGCTTGGGCATATTTGGGAGATGCAGTTTATGAGCTGTATATTCGGAATTGCTACTTGATGCCACCAAAGCGATCACGTTATTATCATCAATTAGTTGTAGACCAAGTAAGGGCAGAAAGTCAAGCTCATCAATTACATAACTTAAAACCTCACCTCACTAATACAGAGTTAGATATTCTCAAGAGAGGGCGAAATGCTGCTTTGAGGAAACCAAAAAGATTAGATCCAGAGGTTTATCAACAGGCTACAAGCTTAGAAACTTTAATCGGATACTTATATTTGACCGATCCCCAAAGATTAAAACAACTACTAGGCTACATAGAATTAGATGAAAGTTAAGTTAATTATTTTAATAGCATTTATTTTAAATAATGGCTTGAATGAAGATTGATCATACTATAAATGGATTACAATAGGAAATACCCAAAAATTGGAATATAGTAATCCTATTTTATTCATGTCAAAAACCTTGCCACTTTTTGAGAATAGGTTTGGAGTAAGGTAGAATTTAGAATTTAGAATTGAGAAGGGTTTTTCCTCTGAAAGAGGCATACAACAATAAGTCCTTTAAGAACAGTTACACACTTAAGCCTATATAGTTTTCTGGAAATTTGGTCAGCAAAATGGGGTAAATTAGCGATCGCTAATTTACTCCCTCAAACCCTAATAAACTTGTTGATAGTAAATCAGTTGTTTTTTATTTATCAATTTTTGCTGATATTCCTCAATTCACATCCCAGAAATGATTTGGGGAGGTTTATAAAATTTTCGGTTTGAGAAATAGGCGAACCGTGAGAGAAAAGTCAAGGGACAATTCTTAGTACTACCTCCTCTGTAATTCCCATTGATCATCACTTCTGACTCCCTATTCCCTATTCCCTATTTACTACTCCCTACTCCCTCGCTGAAAAGACTTTTTCAGGAGTAGGGGACCCACCCCTAAAATTTCCCAGGAGGAGAAGTAGGTACGTTTCGCTACCCAACATGAAACCCATTGTTGTTATGCAACGTCCCTATAGAGAAACGGGGAATTGGTAGAGGAGGTAGTTGGATATATTTGTCCCTTCATTTTTCTACCTATTTAGGATTGCTATAGGTATTAAAGCAAATTTGAGATAAGTTATGTCTACAAAAAATTCTAAATTTAATTCTCAAGAAAAACCTCAACAAAATAAACAAATTAAACTCAAAGATAGGCGTTCAAAAAATTATAATTCCCCAACTGCCAAAGAAGAAGATGACGATCTAATTTACGGACGACATACTGTACAAGCTGCCCTTAAAAGTGAGGGATATTTAAACCGCATCTGGATAATTTCTTCACTGCGATACGATCCCCGATTCCATATATTGCTTAATGAGGCTAAAACAAAGGGTACAATTATAGATGAAGTAGATCATAGACGACTAGATCAAATTACCCAGAGAAAAAATCACCAGGGTATAGTAGCTCAAATATCTCCTTATGAATATAAGGAACTTCACGAATTAATTTCCCAAGCAAAATCGAAAACTGATCAACCTGTATTACTTGTAGCTAATGGTATTAATGATCCTCATAACTTAGGAGCTATTATTCGCACTGGTGAAGCCCTTGGAGTACAAGGTTTAATTATTCCACAAAGACGAGCAGTAGGAATAACTTCGACGGTAAAAAAAGTTGCTGCAGGAGCCTTAGAAAATTTTGCTGTAGCTAGAGTTATTAATCTTAGTAGTACTTTGGAAGAATTGAAGAAAGAGGGTTTTTGGATATATGGTACTGTGGCAAGTGAGGGGGAAGCGATCCATACAGTAAAATTCATTGGAGCTATTGTTTTAGTAGTTGGTAGTGAAGCAGAAGGTTTAAGTCTTCTGATACAAAAAAATTGTGACGTCTTAGTTTCTATACCAATATCGGGAAGTACGCAAAGTTTGAATGTATCAGTAGCAGCGGGTATGGTTATTTACGAAATTCATCGACAACGCTGGTCAAAAAATTTGCGTATTTAGCTTATGTAGTCACCAATAGCTAATGTTTAGCTTTGTCTAGTTTTCAAGAAGATGCCTAACTTCGGTAGTTAGCTCTACCCAGTTTTTAATATTTGTTATAACTTGGTGAGGAATTTCCCAAGGAAACAAATGGGCTGTGTTAGGGTAGCATTCCCAAGTAGCTTTTTTGAGTTGAAGAGCAGTTTCTTGACTAGACTCAGGAGTAATGTGCTTATCCCTTGCCCCAGCTAATACTAAACAAGGAGATTGAATCTGGGGTAGCTCAGTTAATCGATTATAGCCTGCTCTTAAAGATTTATTCAAAGCTCTAGTGGCCACTCTTGAAGTTTTGAAATAAGCGGGAACTGCTTCTTTTGCTAGATATTGATAGGTAGCAGAAGTATGGCGTTGGATGAGATATCTAAATAGCGATCGCTTGCCAAAAGTATCAATATTCCATTGCCAACCAGGTAAAAAATAATTTATAATAGCCGCCAAACCTGTATAAAGATTATCCTGCCAAGTTATCGGTGGATGATTACTTCGAGGCCTTGCTGCTGTAGCTATTAAAATTAAACCGGCGACTTGCTCTGGGTTTCTCAGAGCTAACTCCATCCCAATAATTCCACCTAAGGACCATCCTAATATTAAATATTTAGAAATTTGAAGTTGTTCGAGAAGTATTTCTAAGTCTATTAAATGTTGAGTAATCTCAAAGTTAGTTTTCGTAGAACTTTTGCCGTATCCTCTTAAGTCTGGAGCAATAGTTTTAAAGTTTTGGGACAAAGAGTTGGTAAAGACTGACATACATTGACCATTACCTGGATGTCCGTGGAGACAAAGAATAGGAAAACCTTCTCCTTTAATTTGAAAATGTAGTATTGATAATGGGGACATAAATCTTATTTTTTTATATTGTTTCTCAAGTTTGGCTTTAGTATTACCCAGAACAATAGTTTTTCTTTGCGTAACCTAAAATCAAGTCATCGTAGTATATATTTATAATTCTATAATTACTTCAATAAGCTTTTATGGATTTAAACGACTGACTTATTGTTGTGTGCCTCGTTCAGAGAAAAAACCCTTCTAAATTAGAAATTATAGCTTACTAATATGCATTTTAAGTGAGTATTAGCTTATACCTCACTCTCCGCCAAGATCTTCAATAATTCCGCCTCACTCAAATATTTCACCCCCAATTTTTTGGCCTTTTCTAACTTAGACCCTGCATCTTCTCCCACTACAATAAAATCAGTCTTAGAACTTACCAAGCTTTTCACCTTACCACCAGCATTTTGAATTAAATTTTTCGCCTCATCTCGCTTCAACGTTGGCAAAGTTCCCGTCAATACAAAAGTTTTTCCTGCTAACAAACCACCTTGCACCTTTACTACATTACTTATAGAGTCTTTAGCCTCCATTATCACGCCAGCAGTTTTCAGGCGTGCCACCAAATTCTGATTTCCTAGTACTTGGAACCACTGTTCCACAAATTGAGCAATTTCTGGACCAATACCATAGACTGCTTCAATATCATTTACCTTTGCTTGCCCTAACTGTGCAACATTTGAGAACTTTTGAGTCAATAACTCTGCATTTGCACTACCCACATGACGAATACCCAGACCATAAAGCACCCGCCTCCAGGGTTGGGTTTTAGAAGCAGCGATAGCTTCTATCAATTTACTTGCTGACTTTTCCCCCATACGTTCGAGGGAAGTCAAATCTTTCACAGTCAAATTATACAAATCTGCCACAGACTTAACTAAACCACTACTAACCAACTTCTGCACCAACTTTTCTCCCAAGCCATTGATATCCAGAGCTGCCCTAGATGCCCAATGTGTTAATGAACCCCGAAGAATAGCGGGACATGAAGTATTAATACATCGAGTTACTGCCTCATCTCTAGGTTTAATTACAGGTTGACTACATTCTGGACAATGAGTGGGCATTTGAAATCTTTGGGGTTTTTTTGGTCGTAATTCTGGTAAAACTCTGACCACTTCTGGAATAATTTCCCCTGCCTTGCGAACTATTATTGTGTCTCCAATATGTAAGTCCAGTTCTGCCAAGCGATCGCTATTATGTAAGGATGCCCTTTGTACGGTTGTTCCGGCCAACTGAACTGGTTTGAATTCGGCCACGGGAGTCAGAGCCCCAGTACGGCCAACTTGAATTGTAATTGCTTGGACAATGGTTGGAATTTCTTCAGCAGGGTATTTGAGAGCGATCGCCCACCGAGGGAATTTTTGAGTAAATCCTAATTTTTTTTGTATTGGTAAAGAATTAAGTTTAACCACTATTCCATCAGTTAAATAAGGTAGATTTTGTCGTTCTTGATTCCAGTATTGATAATATACTTCAACCTCATTTAAAGAGGAACAAACTTGATTGTTAGGATTAACTTTAAAACCTAATTGTTGAAGTAATTCCAAATATTGCCACTGGGTATCAAATTGATAAAATTCCGATTTATTTTCTTCCAAATAAAGTGTATAAGCAAAAAAATCCAGTCGACGTTGAGCAACTATTTTTGAGTCTAATTGTCTTAAAGTGCCTGCTGCTGCATTACGTGGATTTGCAAATAGAGTTTCTCCAATTTTTTCTCTTTCAGTGTTGATATCTTCAAATACATTTATTGATAAAAAAGCTTCACCCCTAACTTCTACTATTGAAGGGGGATTATCAACTTTCAGTTTTAAGGGAATGCTCTTAATTGTCTTGACATTTTGAGTAATATCTTCCCCTATAATTCCATCACCACGAGTAGCACCTCGTAGTAATAAACCATTTTCATAAGTTAAAGCTAAAGCAGAACCATCAATTTTTAATTCACAAACATAATCTACAGTTGATAAGTCTATTTCATTAGAATAAGAGTCAGTAATTACTTGAGGCAAAGAACCAACTGTAGAGAAGCAATCTGGCTTATTAAGAAGGCTTTGATTTTTAACTTTCTCCCTTAGGGGAAGTAAAGGGGGGGTTAACTTTTTATTTTTATGAAGTGGTTGGCGTTGCCAACGTTCTTGCCAACTTTTTAATTCCTGAATATCAAAAGCATTTTCCAAACTATAAAGGGGAATATTGTGTTTAATTGATACAAATTTAGTTGCTGGCTTTTCTCCTACTCTTTGAGTAGGACTATCTGGCTCAATTAATTGAGGATATTGGGTTTCTAATTCCTGTAATTCTCGAATTAGGCGATCATAAACAGAATCTTCCATAATTAGGTTATCAAGAACATAGTAATTATAACCAGCTTCTTGAAGTTTTTTCCTTAATTTTTGAGTGTGTTTCTCAACTTCTGGTGTTAATTTTGCCACGATTTATTATTTCCTTTTCTCAATTTTAGAGTATTATAGACTCTATCTTAAAACTATAGGGCAGAATAAGCTGTCCAGCATTTAAACGACCTATTGTAAATTTTACCAAAATAGCCAAATCTTTACTGTACAAAAATTTTGCTTTAATTGGTTGTTATTAGAATAGGCAATCTAAATAGTTAACAGCTTATACAGCATATTCCAGTTATTGAACTATCAAAATTATTTGATTTAGAGTATTTTTCGTACCAATGAGTTATAAGCCAGAATAGAAAAAATATTGTAGTGTACGTATATTGATTGCCAAATATTTACCTTCTAACAATAGGAAGTGCTGTAACAGTGAAAAACAGGTGAGAGGCTAACTGCTAAAACTAATAAATGATAACTGAAATTACTAGGTTATTTTACTCCAAGCAGATAATATATTAATTGCATAAATTCATTTATATGACTTTTAAACTTATGCTTCTATCTGCTTATAAATTCAAATCTAAAAAATCACTAAATTGCTTTTCTATAATTGGCATTTTGATTTGTAAATCTCTATTATTGTGAATTTTATTATCACCATTTTCCGATATTGTATCATCAACTTTTGTCTGAGGTTCATGTTCTACCTGAAATACATTTGCATAGAGATTAGCAATAATTTGTTTTCCACTTTGAGTTAATTCCAAATAATGAAGAGCAGCAGGAATATAAGGATAAACTCCTTTCCAGTAAAATTTTGCGTAGCTGCGTCGGAGATCCCCAGGAGATTTATAACCTAAAAGTTTATTAGTACCTACTTCTTCAAACTCATAAAATAAAGCACTAATTTTGAGCAAATAATTAGGGTCACTTAATTGGCCAATTAAATCTGCTGCCCTTGATAACCCAGAAAAATTATTTCTATCTTGATGAGTTTCTGCTTCTGGAACAGGAAAACGAGTTAATTCAATATTACGTTTAATTTGATCTGCGTCAATTAATCGATGACCACCAAAACGTTCATCTATCACTAATTTACCCCGGTCAACATGATACTGAGTTAAACTAGCCGCAGTAGAACCATCTCCCAAAGAAACCATCTCACCATCTATTCCAGTAGCATATAGACCTAATAACTCTTGGTCTTTTCGGCAGACTCCTTTAGTATAACCAATATCATGACACAATAAAGAAATAATATAATGTAACCAATCTTCAGGGGAAACTCCACCTTCACGAATGTGCTTACCCCGCAAAATTTCTTGTCCGACAAGAGTAACTAACATTGTGTGTTCAACATTGTGATATAATGCATCACAATTAGCGATATTTTCCAGAGCCATATTTCCTGCCCAAGCAATAATTTCTGGATAGTCTGGTTTGAAACCACCATAGGTACGACGGTATCCTGCTTGTAACTCTTTTACAAAAGTGTCTATTAAGATTTGTGTTGGATTAAACATTACTATTTATTTGCACTCCAATACTTAGTATTACTGTGATAACTTAAGCTGTAGCAGTTAGCTATTAATAAAATTAATTTATTAGTTTATCAGAACTTGCTTTTATAATTAGTTTGGTTACAAGTCTAAATATCAACAAATTATTTTTTGACTTTGACTGTTCTATTGTCTGCTTAGTTTAAAATTAACAAAAATTCATAGCTTCGTCTAATACTTTCAGTCTTTAGAGCAAATCTTTTTTAGGAAAACTTTGTGTTACTCTTTGGATCAGAAATATTCTTTTTTTATTCCCTTAAAATAGAAGACTTGAGGCTCAAATTTTTCGCTCAGGCAAGAAATCAAAACCAAAAGGCAAAAATTTGCTAAAAGAGGTTTTCGGTATGTACCGATCTTCTAAACTTAACGAGTACTTCTATACTACACTGAATTGAGGAATTTGTGGACATTGAGATAAATTGGACTTAATACTTACTAACTAGACAGTGGGAAGTTATGGGAATAACTATTGCTAGATAACGCTTGCAGCACTATCAACGTTAGAAAATCTCTCAAAAAAACTGTAGGTGTTGTAAAGCTTATCCAATAATACTTTCAGCATTGAAAACAAATCATTTTTTAGAATAACTTTGTACTCTCCAGTTACTAACAAAAAAATTTAATTAAAAAAATATAATAAAAAAACATAAATATTATAGCATTTATTAGATCGATGCAATATAATTATAGAATTAGAGCAAAGTTTATAAATCTCTCCAAAAGACGAACATGGATGGAAAGGAGAAAGTGGCTATCATCGATGATCCCTATCTGTTTGTATAGCATACCGTAAGGAAAACTACTCTGTTATTGCTAATTACTAGTCATAGCTTCTGTAATATGTATTTTTACTTACCAACTTCATAGTTATTATCAGGCAAGGCTTTCAATAGCTAGCCTGATATACTACGTTTTGACATGCAGAATGTAAGATCTAATATAAAATGATAACAAAAGATTAGATTTGAAAAAACAATATAATGCAAGGATTTCTCAATCTTAACAAACCATCTGGTATGACTTCCCATGACTGCGTAGCAAAGGTACGAAAGTTGCTACGTTTCAAGCGTGTCGGGCATGGAGGAACTCTTGACCCTGCTGCTACTGGTGTTTTACCTATTGCGGTGGGAAATGCAACCAGGTTATTACAGTTTCTACCTTCAGAAAAAGCTTATCTTGGTACAGTCAGATTTGGTGTGATTACTACTACTGATGACTTAGAGGGAAAAATTGTTCAATCTGCACCAGCAACAGAATTAATGTTGTCTGATATTGAAGCAGTGTTGCCAAATTTCCTAGGTAAAATAGAGCAAGTGCCACCGAATTATAGTGCAATACAGGTAAAAGGAAAACGACTTTATGATTTAGCCCGCCGGGGAAAAACAGTTGAAGTTCCCACTCGTGTTGTTGAAGTGTTTAATATAGAAATTCTTGACTGGCGACCTGGAGATTTTCCAGAAGTAGATTTGGCAATCGCTTGTGGTACGGGAACTTATATTCGAGGGATCGCTCGCGATCTAGGTGCAATTGTAAACACTGGTGGAAGTTTAGCTGCTTTAACCAGAACAGAAAGTAGTGGTTTTTCTGGGAAAAATAGCCTCACTTTTGCAGAAGTGAAAAATCAGTTACAGGAAAATAAGTTTAGTCTTTTATCTATGGAAATAGCATTGGCACATTTACCAGCAGTTGCTTTAGTTACCGAAAATGCAAAAAGATGGTGTCAAGGTCAACGTTTACCCTATCAAATCAGGTGGGAAATAGAAGGGGAAAAAACTGAGCATTATTTCCGAGTATGTAATCTAGAAGGTAAATTTCTAGGTATTGGGCAGTTAATCACATCAGAAGAAAATCTATTATTAGCACCTCAAGTTGTAATTAGTAATTACAGTAGCTTTGAGGTTAATGAGGTATAGAGTTTCACCGAAAAATTGGGTTTAAAGCCTCGCCCATAAGCGGGCGACTTTTGAGTTTATTTTTTTCACTGGCTTAGTCCTTCTTGCTTTTTAGTTCACAAGAAATATATTAGTCGCGGGTGGGCATACCGAGACAAAAAACGGACAGGTCGGCCAGCAGCCAGACTACTGCCAAAGTAGCAATAGCCTGTGAAATGTCAACCCGCCGAGGGGCTACGGCTCCGTTGTTACCCAGTGCCTTTAGGCCGGGGAGGATATCAAACGCAGGATTTACCCAAAGGTACTAGGGTGTCAAGCCTTAAATGTTGTATTAGGATTTTGGGAAAAACAATACATAGCTTGGACAAAGCCATTTTCCTATTGCCCTATTTTAAGCTTGATGCACCACTACTAATAGGGTTCATGGGTAAGTCCTAACAAGTTTAGGGAATAGAGGTCTCTCAAAAAACTGATAAGATCAATAAATAAAGAACATGAGTAATATGAACATTCCTCATATTGAGAGCATTGACTTAATCAAAGAATAACGATACAATCTATAGAAAAGACTACTATCTAGGTAAACTGCACTCAGTTATAGATGAAATCCATGTCTAACCAAACTCAAACTTAATAATAAAGGACTTACCCAAAGGTACTATATATTATAGAGCCTTGGTCCGTTACGAAGTGCGCAATTCAAGTCGCGAAATGATTAGGTAAATGATAGAGATAGACTGTATCACAAAAGATTAACTATGATAGAATCAACCCATCCCAAAATGCGAATTGAAAGCGATAGTATGGGAAATATCGAAGTACCAGCAGACCGTTATTGGGGTGCTCAAACCCAGCGATCGCTTATCTACTTCTCTATCGGGCAAGACTATATTCCACCAGAAGTTGTCAAAGCATTTGCTATTCTCAAAAAAGCAGTTGCCCAAACTAACCAGGAACTTGGTAAACTTCCGGAAGACAAAACAAAATTAATCATTCAAGTAGCAGAAGAAATTATTGCCGGAAAGCTAGATGGAAACTTTCCGCTACGAGTTTGGATGACAGGAAGTGGAACCCAATGCAATATGAATGTTAACGAAGTCATAGCTAACCGGGCGATCGAAATTGCTGGAGGAGAAATGGGAAGCAAAAGTCCTATACATCCTAACGACCATGTTAATATGTCCCAGTCATCTAACGACGCATTCCCCACTGCCATGCATATTGCCTCAGCAGTAGTATTATACGAAAAGTTGCTGCCGAAAGTTAAAAAAATGCGAGATACACTCCAAGAAAAATCAGCAGAATTTTCTGAAATTGTCAAAATAGGGCGTACTCACCTACAAGATGCAGTGCCGCTGACTTTGGGACAGGAATTTTCGGGGTATGTGGCGCAACTAGATGCAAATTTGCGACATATCACTCATGCATTACTAGATTTATATGAATTAGCTATAGGTGGCACTGCAGTAGGAACGGGATTAAATACAGTGAAAGGCTTTGCTGAAATTGCTGCGAAACATATCAGTGAAATAACGGGGTTGCCTTTTGTGTCTGCACCTAATAAATTTGCGGCTTTAGCTGCTCACGATGGGATCGTGATGGCGAGTGGTGCTTTGAAGACTTTAGCTTGTTCATTGCTAAAAATTGCTAATGATATTCGGTGGTTAGGAAGCGGACCTCGATGTGGGCTGGGGGAATTGATTTTACCTGCAAATGAACCCGGCTCTTCAATTATGCCAGGAAAAGTGAATCCTACTCAGTGTGAAGCCATGACAATGGTGGCGACTCAGGTGATGGGATATGATGCAGCGATCGCTTTTGCTGGTGCTCAGGGGTGTTTTGAGTTAAATACCTATAAACCGATGATGATATTTAATTTGATTCAGTCAATTAATTTAATTGCTGATAGTTGTAATAATTTTACTGATTTTCTATTAGTTGATTTGAAACCAAATAGGGAAAAAATTGAGTTTTACTTGGAACATTCCTTGATGTTAGTGACTGCTTTAAGTCCTCAAATTGGTTATGATCAGGCTGCCGAAGTTGCTCATTTTGCCCATGAGAAAGATTTAACTTTGAAGGAAGCTTGTTTGGAATTAGGTTATATTTCGGTAAAGGAATTTGATGAGATTGTGATTCCTAAAAATATGACTCATCCTTCTACTTAGTTTGATCAGGACTTATATCATGTCCGAATAATTAGTGATCAAAAAAATTCCTCCTCTTCCCTCCTACCTAGCTTCTCCTCCTGGGAATAGGATTCAGATAAGTGGGTGAACAAAATTATTTGTATATTAAGTTGATCATCATGATAGCTCTATAACAGAGCAATTAAAAATCCACAACTAACTGGACTTTGAGATTTTTAACACCAAAAATAGCCCCAAACCCAGTATTAGCAAGGAAAACACCTGAAATTACTGAAATTACTGAAAATAGCTAAAACCTATAGCAATCCTAAATGATATGAGTTGACATCATCCCGACGCTGCTTTTACGAGACAGGGCGGGATTCCTTAGCATAACTGTTAAGGGCTTTCTGCTTCATAGCACTTGCCCTCTAAGATTGACTCTCTTCGGGTCTTACAGTCGCTCCACAGACTGACACTGCTCCTCCCGCAGCAAAAATGTTTAAAATGTGCGTTTATGTCTCTATGTTCTCCTCAGCAGACTAACAGTCCTGAGGAGTTGGGTAAAATCTAAATTTGTATGCTTTTTCAACCATCTACTGCTTACTTTTCAACATCTACACTCTAACAGATTATTTGTAAAACCACAAGATTGATTGGCATTCATCCCGACGCTCCCCTACGGGAGAGCGCGGGTCTTCTGCCAACATTTAGATCAAGTATTATATGTAGTCGAAAGTATTATATTTAGTCTATCTAAACCCTAAACAATTTTATTTTTCCTAGACTATTCCATGATAGCTCATTTATCTTCAAAATCATTTAGCCCACATTCCGCACTTCTTAACATTAAATTGATAAGTTTTATTAATCTATCGACCCGAATGATCTCCCTAAAAGCCTTATACCTATGGACATCGATTTTCACTGTTATAAAGAATTGTAACTAAGAAGATCTGCAGAATGTCGGATTTAAGATTAGTATAGGTATATCAAGAAAACAGCTGATTCAAGGTGAAAATATTACTATATAAAGTTTTGACCTTATTTTCAATCTATTTTTCCAAAAGTCCAGTTAATTTTGTCGAGATCCTTAAAGCAAAACTCATAAGTTATGAGACCATTATACGAGCTTTTTAGGTTACAGAACTACCATTCAAAATCCTTCACTGAAGCGTATTAGTGTAATCAGCAACATTTTATCAAAAATCATTCTTATTGCTTGATCCATAGGTTGTTGGCCTAGAATTTTCTACAAACTTTCTCTCCACAATAAGTACAATTGAAAACAAAGTCTACCATAGTAGGCCTGTCCATATTTAGGGTTTGCTGATTAAATCTTAAAGTATTGAAAGATAAAGGCTTTAACCGTTTTGAGGTCGAAAAAAGTGCCCGGTTTTCGGTCCTTTAAGCTCAAAAAGGCAGCATTTTATACAGACAAGGGCATAAAAATCAAGGGCTAATAAATAGCTGAAACCTAGAAAGATTAAGAAAATGCTTGATTTTAGGTAAAAACATTACTGTATAAGCTTTCTACCTTATTTTTGGCATATTTTTTTCTAAAGTCCCGTTATTATTCTGAATCACAGCCTGCCGAGAAGCTGTGGCCATTACTAGACGAATCAACTATAAATAAAGTTTTTGATTTTCCTTGAAGTTCTAAAACAGTTGACACCCTTTCCAGCCTGAAGGCGTGGAGATTCCTACTGAACTGAAGATCTTCGGTTGGTTAACATTTCATTGGTTGCTGCTACCTTCCATAAATCTAGTTAACTTCACTGAGAGGTTTTCTTGTGTTGACATATTGCTACTTTCATGAAAAAAAGCCCAGATAATCTGCGATCACTCAGTGGAAGTGAATTCCATCGCTGTTGTTGGCTAATCAAGCAACTAGGAATCTACGGAGTTTTATCCCCCCTCCTCAGCTAATCAACGAAGCAGAAATCTAGTAGGCAGTAGCTCAATTCTACTGGTAGTTGTCAATCACTACTTGTAATGTCTAATCAACCGAATTCTATATAACTTGATAGCAGGACAAAAGGCTGATCAACCATTGAATTCTAAATCTAATGCAGGTTTTTGTGGGGTGTATGTGTAGGCCACAGGACTTACCCAGAAACCGGGTTTATCTACTTAATAATCATTAGTGAGCCGAGTAAAAATTTCTTCAAACTAATTATCAGGTTTTTTTCAGCTTAGTCTAGTTTTAGAGAGTCCATCGAACTCTAGTTAACTTTACATTTCTTAAAGTTATAAGTGTTTATTAATGAAAAAAATAATGTTAAGGTAATAAAAGTGTAGAAAATAACATAAATCGGAATCATCTTAGCATAGTCATGTTGACCAGAGTCTGTTTCATTGGTAAGCTAAACTCATAGTTAACCTATAGAAACTTTGAACAACTGTTAAATATATGCTCCTCTTATAAAACAAGGAATCAAAATTATGGCAGTAGACAAAGTTAACTGACCTTCTAATTTAGCAATTTAGCAGAAGTTGTAGATTGAATTCTAGACAAAAGAATTGTCATAGATTTTTGGGTACGTACTTCTAGAGTTGGCATTGAGTGACTTGTAGTTACAGCCAGAATAGTTTTGCTTTAGTAGAAACTTGCCTTAAGTGTGTTGAAGCAGTTGGTTTGACTGCTCTAGCAACATCACCAGGAGAAGGCGCCATTTAACTAATAATAACGCCAGAGTTTTTCCTCTTTCAAGGATGTATGAGGTGAAAGATCAATTACAGAGATCAAGCGAAATTACTGCTCCCCAACTATGAGGTAATCCAACATAAAAAACAAACTGAAGCATAACTTTGTGTGTGTTCGTGATGTTGACAAGACTTGAGTGGGAAGCTCAGGTGCTTGACAGTAGAACTCAAAGATAACAATAGAAGAGGGAATTAAGAAAGTAAATTTGTGGGAAAATTGTGATTCAGAAGTTAGGACTACCCAACAAATGGTAACTTCAGTATTCTTAATGGCTTAATGGAAAGGTAAATTATTGTGAGTGAGCCACTTCACACCTTATATTCTTGAGCTTTGTTGTCTAACTTTAAAGATTTTTTCAAAGCAAAAGTGGTTGCCAGGAATAACAAAACAATGCTATGTTGAGAGAACAGTGTTGAAATAACAGTTGAAAATATGAACAAGTTGAATCATCTCAACATCATAATCTTTTTTATCTTTGTTGTCTGACTTTAAATTTTTTTTCACAGTCAAAATTGTTGCCTGGATTAACAAAATAATGTTATCGTGATACAGGCAGTTGAAAATGTCAACGAGTTAAATTATATCATCACCTTGATGTTTATCTGGGTCTGCCGAATTTGTGGACTAGGGCAAAAAATAATTATAGCTAGATTAAATGTCGAACCTCTTGAAAAAAGTTAAATAAACGCTGCTTCTTGCAAAGGAAGAAGGAATCAAAATTATGGCAGTACAATCAAGTTAACTAATCTTCTAGTTTAGTTTAGCAGAAGAGAAGTGTAGATAGTATCCTTGACAAAGGAGTTTTTATAAATGCTTGAGTATATGTTTGTTTTGTAGTTTTGAGTTACTAGCAGCAATTGAGGCCAGAATAGCTTTAACCTACTTCAAGGTAGATATAATCAGTCGGTTTAATTACCCACTCTAGCTGAGTGCAACTAGAAACTGCTGCTTAGTTCATTGGAATTTCTATTTTGCCTTAACTATTTCAAGGATGTATTCTTAGGGAAGTACAAGAGTATTCTCATAAATCCGGAAATTAATTCAAGCTATAAAATTATTATAGTTTACTGTAAAAAACTTTCGACAACTGTGAAATAAACCCTGCTTCCAGCAAATAAATAAGGAATCGAAAGTTATGTCAGTATAAAAAGCTAATTCATCTTCTAGTTTGGCAGAAGTTAGGTATCCCATTCTAGACAAAGGAGTTGTCATAGATGCTTTAGTATGTGTTTCTTTAGTAGTATTAAGTTCCTAGCAATTGAAGCCAGGATAGTCATTACTTTATTAGAGACTTACCTCAAGTATCCTGAAGCAGTTTTTTTGACTACTGCAGCAGGAATGCTCGGATAATTTTCTGGTTAATTAATTGGAATGCCAAAAATTTAGCTAGGCTCCTTAAAACATACATTAAGGTAAAAGAGTAATTCCTGAGATTAGAAGTTACTGAAATCCGCCTAAAGTTGGGCCAAGGTAGACAACTAAATCAAGCATAACTTTGTACTATTTAGACAAAAGCTTGAGCGATAGATTTAGGTAGGTGACAGTAATATTGAATTATAAGTATATAAGAGGTATAAGAGAGAATTACAAAAGTTAATTTGTTGGAAAATCGTAATCTAGAAGTGTAACTACCAAAAAAAACCTGGTAACTTGAGTCTTCTTAACTTAATTAAGACCAAATTAGTTTAACTCAGCAACTTTCCCGATCTTTATTATCTAAATGTTAATACTTGTTAGTCAAAGCTACTGTCATCAATGAACAAAATATTTTTATGATTATAAAGCTTCTTGTACAATAGTTAAAAATCTCAAGAAAACTTAATCATATCTAAATCATATCTATCAGCATTGTAATATTTGCAGGGTCTACTTAATTCATCAGATAAAAAATTATTATAGTTTACTGTATAAATTTTAGACAACTGTTAATTGATAGATGCTGCCTCTGACAAAAAGGAATCAAAATTATGGCAGTAGAAAAGGTCAAGTCATCTTCCAGTCTAGTAGAAGTTGTATATATACCGCATATTGACAAAGGAGTTGTCATAAATGCTTGAGTATCAGTTTTTTTAGCTGGTATTGAATTATTATAAGAAATTCAAGCCATAATAGTTATTTTTATTTTATGGCATCAATAGAGAATTGCTTCAAGTACGACTATGCTAAAGCAGTTTGTTTGACGTTCTCTAGCAGCAGTCCCTGGAGAAGCTACAGCTTAATTAATCGGAATGTCAAAGTTTTGGTCAGACTTTTACAAGGATATCTAAGTAAAAAGAGTAATCCCAGAGATTAACTGAAGTTGCTAAATCCTAAAGAGAGGTTGCCCAAATACATACAAGAAAATCAAGTAGCACTTTGTGCTATTGGACAATAGGTTGAGTGGGAAACTCGGGCAATTAATTAATTGGTTTAAATTGTAGCAGATAAAGAATAATTAAGTCAAGTACCTTTGTCGAGAAATTGTAACCTAGAATTTATAAACACCCTACAAATGGTAACTTGAGTCTTCTTAATTAAAGGAATAAAATATATCTCTAATTGTACAACTCTTAGGGGTTGCTTGACAAGTATGATAGGGAGTAAAAAAGCTTACAGGGGGAAAGTAAGATTAAGGGTTTCATTCTCCTCAGAAAGCGTTGGATAGTTAAGCGCGTCTAGGAAGGGTGGAATTAATATAGATACTTATGTCTTAATGGCTAAGTATTGGCCTCAAAACTCCGAGACCATGATTTACATCGCGATGATTCGTCTCATAGTTCGGTGTTTTGTATAATTGACTACATTTTTACCTCTTTTCCATCAGCCTTTTATACAAGAAGAGTTGAAAGTCCCAAAAAGAGAATTATCTTCAGCATCATAATATTTATCAGGGTTTGCTTCATTCGTAAAGTAAAAAATTATTATAGTTTACTATATAAATTTTGACAACTGTTAAATATTATAGATTATAGATTATTCTTTTATTTAGCAAATAAGGAATCAAAATTATGGCAGTAGAAAAACTTAACTCATCTTCCCGTCTACAACTTCTTGTAGACCCCATAATAGACAAAGAAGCCATCATAGATGCTTGGGTACGTATTTCTGTGGTAGCTATTGAGTTAATTGCAATAGCAATAAATTCAGCACAAATTAAGTTAAAGTTCAAGTCAGAATAGTTATTGCATCAGTAGAAACTTACCTCAAGTATGCAAGTCTGCTAGATCAGTTGGTTTAACTGATCTAGCAGTAGTAGTAACACGAAAAGCTGCAACTTAATTAATCAAAAGCCCAAAATTTTACCTAGGCTTTTGTAGGGACATATTAGGTAAAAGAGAATTTTCTTGGACTAACTGAAGTTGCGAAATCCCAACTAGAGGTTGGCCAAAAACTCTATATAACTAAACCCAGCATAACTTTGTGCTATTAAGCAAGAGCTTGAGCAGTAAACTCAGGCACTTGAAAGTGAAATGGATTATAGCAGATAAGGGGGAAATTACAAAAGTAAATTTGTTGGAAAATGTAACCCATAGTTTATGAATAACTAACAAATAGTAACTTGAGTTTTCTTGATTAATGACAAATTAAATTAGTTTAACTCAGCCATTTCCCCTCTATTCTTTATTGCTCCTACCTTAATATTTCTTAGTCAAAGCTATAATTATCAATGAACAAAATGTTTTTATGATTATACAGCTCTTATGCAAGAAGAGTTGAAAATCTCAAAAAATTTGAATCATCTCAGCATCGTAAACATTTATCAGGGCCTACTTCATCCCTAGGCGAGAAAATTATTATAGCTGACTATTAGTTGACTATAAAAATTTTTTACAACATTTAAATAGATTAGATGCTGCTTCTAGCAAAGAAATAATAAGTACAGGAATTACGCAATGACACTAATATATAGTGTGAATATCTGAAATAATAACCAAAAATACAACACATAGAGCGTTACTACGTAATTCCTCAAGTAATCACAATTATGGCAGTAGAAAAAGTAAATTCATCTTCTAGTCTAGCAGAAGTTGTAGATCACATTTTAGACAAAGGAGTTGTCATAGATGCTTGGGTACATGTTTCTTGAGTAGTTACTGAGTTACTAGCAGTTGAAGCCAGAATAGTTATTGCTTTAGTAGAGACTTTCCTCAAGTATGCACAAGCAGTTGATTTAACCGCTCTAGCAACAACACCAGGAGAAACTATCCCTTAATTAATGAAAGGCCAAAAAGGTTTTAGCTCAACTTCTTAAGGATATATAAGGTAAAAGAGTAGCCTCTAAAATCGTAATATTTATCAGGGCTTACTTCATTCGTAAACTAAAAAATTATTATAGTTTACTATAGAAATTTTTGACAACTATTAAGTAGATGCTATTTCTAGCAAATAAGGAATGAAAATTAAGGATACTTAAGGATATATGAGGTAAAAAAGTAATGCCAAGGATTAATTGAAGTTGCTGGACCACAACTAGAGGTTAGCCAACACAGAGAGATAACTAAACCAAGCAGAACTTTGTGCTATGGGACAAGAGCTTGAGCGGGAAACTCAGGGACTGGAAAGTAATATTGAAATATAACAAAGAAGGGGTAATTAAAAAAAGGAAATTTGTTGGTAAATTATAACCCAGAAGTTATGATTATTTAAACAAATGGCAACTTGAAGTTTTCTTAAACTAAATGATGATTAAAAGATTAGTCTAAGTTAGTCACTTCCCTCCTATTTTTTTATCTAATTTTAATATTTCTTAATCAAAGCTTCAGGGTTTACTTCATTCGGCAGAAGTTGTATATCCCATTCTTGATCAGAAAAAAGTTTTGGCTTTTTGAAGAGATAGCACGAGGGTGAAAACAGCAATTAACTAAAATTACTGCGCCCCAGGAAGTTATCCAAAAAAAGACAACCAGCTCTAAGGATGACTGTGTCCTGTTGACAAGATATGATTCAGGAAGCTATCGAGCTTGACAACAGTATTTGCACTGTTGAAAGGTAGTAGAGAAAGAAGAATTAAGAAATTACAGGCCAATGTTGACGCAGCGATGATAACGACTCAACAATTGCCTCGCTGGTAACTTAGGTCTTCTGACTAGCAAATTAGTTGTCTGGTTCCATTTCAGCTCTTAAATCTTGATTGTCGAAATTAATATTTCTTAAAAGTCAAAGTAGTTGTCAATTAATTGAGATCATGTTACTCTAATATAAGAGTGGAAAATCTCAACAAATCAAATCATCTCGGCATCAAAATATTTACCACCAGAGTCTGATGAAAGGTAAGCTATTAGAAGTAGTAGCTGACTACAGCAACTGTGGCAAAAGTTAAATTGATGCTGGTTCTATTCTAGAAAATCACAAAAAATTTAGGAGTCAAAATCATGGCAGTAGAAAAAGTCAACTCATCTTCCAGTTTAGCAGAAGTTGTAGATCGCATTTTAGACAAAGGAGTTGTCATAGATGCTTGGGTACGTGTTTCTTTAGTAGGTATTGAGTTACTAGCAATTGAAGCGAGAATAGTTATTGCATCAGTAGAAACTTACCTCAAGTATGCTGAAGCAGTTGGTTTGACTGCTCTAGCTGCAGCACCAGACGCTGCTTAATTAATCGTCAGACAAAAGTTGGGGCTTTTTGAAGAGATAATAGGATGGTGAAAACAGCAATTAACTAAAATTGCTGCACCCTAATATGATTTAAGAAGCTATGGAGTTTGGCAACAGTATTTGCACTGTTGAAAGGTAGTAGAGAAAGAAGAATTAAGAAATTACAGGCAAATGTTGACGCAGCAATGATAACGACTCAACAATTGCCTCGCTGGTAACTTAGGTCTTCTGACTAGCAAATTAGTTGTCTGGTTCCATTTCAGCTCTTAAATCTTGATTGTCGAAATTAATATTTCTTAAAAGTCA
>JAKQYF010000048.1:23841-25169 GCA_023356535.1 Trichodesmium sp. MAG_R03
CGTGTTTCTTTAGTAGGTATTGAGTTACTAGCAATTGAAGCGAGAATAGTTATTGCATCAGTAGAAACTTACCTCAAGTATGCTGAAGCAGTTGGTTTGACTGCTCTAGCTGCAGCACCAGGAGAAGCTGCCGCTTAATTAATCAGAAGACACAAATTTTTGGCAGCGGGAATAAGTTTTGCTTCTGTAAAAACTTACTTCAAATATTCTGAAACAGTTAGTTTGAGAGAGATCCCAGTAGCACTAGGAAAAGCTGTTTCTCAAACAGCACCTGCTGCTGCCGCTTAATATAGATATGAAGGCATAAAGTTTTATGGGTCATGGGTCTTAAAGGTATATGGGAACAAGAGCGATTACAGCGATTAGATGAAATTGCTGAACGCCAACAAAAGGTTTCCCAAAAAATTGGAGAAAATCGAAGTGAGCGATCAAAAATGTCCAAGAAGCTCACTAAAGAGTTGCAAGAGTTTGGGAGCAATCTCCACAAAACAGGTCTAGAAAACAAAAAGCAAAGGCAAACTGAAAATTCTGAACGCCGTCAAGAAATGAGCCAAAAAATGGCTGATTTCAGACGAGAGGATATTCAAAGGCAAAACGAGGTGCAACAGATGCACCAAACAGCTCTAGAAGACAAAAGGCAAAGGCAAAATGAAATTGCTAAACGCAAAGAGTATGTTTGGGGTTCCTAGTCTACTTAAAAGTAAGATTAGTGGTGTACAAGTGGTGATTTTTGCAGTTAGATTTCTGACAAAGAAAGAGGTTTACTTATAAATATCGCTACATTTAATTGTTGTAACTGTTATAGCAGTAATAGGAGTAGCTGTTTATAAAACACTACCTGCTGCTGTCACTTAATTAATAGGAAGGCAAAAGTTTTTATGAGTCTTAAAGATCAATGGTATCAAGCGCGAGTGCAAAGGCAAAACTTTGTAAAACAGACGCACCAAACCGCTCTATTAGAAAAGGAGCAACGGCAAACTGAAATTGCTGAACGTCAACAAGAGGTTGCCCAACAAAGAGAGCAAAATCGAGTTGAAAATGCTGAACGTCAAAATTTGGTGCAACAGATTCACGAAATAGCTCTAGCAGACAAGCAGCAACGGCAAACTGAAATTGCTGAACGTCAACAAGAGGTTGCCCAACAAAGAGAGCAAAATCGAGCTGAAAATGCTGAACGTCAAAATCAGGTGGAACAGATTCACCAAACAGCTCTAGCAGACAAGCAGCAACGGCAAACTGAAATTGCTGAACGTCAACAAGAGGTTGCCCAACAAAGAGAGCAAAATCGAGCTGAAAATGCTGAACGTCAAAATCAGGTGGAACAGATT
>JAKQYF010000048.1:25269-28417 GCA_023356535.1 Trichodesmium sp. MAG_R03
CACCAAACAGCTCTAGCAGACAAGCAGCAACGGCAAACTGAAATTGCTGAGCGTCAACAAGAGGTTGCCCAACAAAGAGAGCAAAATCGAGCTGAAAATGCTGAACGTCAAAATCAGGTGGAACAGATTCACCAAACAGCTCTAGCAGACAAGCAGCAACGGCAAACTGAAGTTGCTGAACGCAGACAGTATGTTTGGGGTGATCAAGCAGGAGTAACTCCAAGTCCAATAGCACAACCGATGAAGTCACAGAATGGTCAGCATTCACATCAGGAGAATGACCATCAAGGTTAGCAAGAACAGAGATATGAGCATTACGACCATTAGAGTAGATCAATTAATAGGGTTCATTTAGGATTTTGTACGGTAGTACAGATCATAAAGTCTGGGATAAGTAATTAAGTTGTTCTAGTTCCTGGAAACAACTCCTAATTCTTTACTTTTCTGCTACCGTACTCTTTTTTCAATTATACACCTAACTAACTCTAATTGAATTCAGAGTAAGCTCATCTTAACAATCATTGACAATAAGTCCTGAAAATTTAAAAATATTTACTATAATAAAATTTGATAATATACTATACTGAAGGTAGTAAGGAATAATCAAAGATAAACTTTTTAATTATATTTATTTTTAGCTTGAAGAAAAAAATCTGAATTCCCTATTTCCTTTTATTAACACAAAACTGATGGAGCTTTTTGATAATCTAAACTTAGCAATGTTTAGTGGCAAAGGAGGTGTGGGCAAAACCACAAGTTCTTGTGCTTTTGCTTGCCAGTGGGCAAAAAAATTCTCTAATGAAAAAATTCTGTTAATTTCTACCGATCCGGCACACTCTTTAGGAGATGTCCTGGAAATAGAAGTTACAGATAGACCAAAACCTTTAAAAAGTTTACCTAATCTTTTAGTCAGAGCTTTGGATGCTAGTCTTCTGCTTGAAGAGTTTAAAGAACGTTACGGTGATATCCTAGAATTGCTTGTAGAACGAGGTAGTTTTGTCGGAGGCGAAGACCTCACTCCAGTGTGGGACTTAGATTGGCCAGGATTAGACGAATTAATGGGTTTACTGGAAATACAACGACTCTGTAACGAAAACGTAGTTGATCGTGTAGTAGTAGATATGGCTCCGAGCGGTCATACTCTCAACTTATTCAAACTAATGGATTTTTTGGATACCCTGCTCAATTCCCTAGAACTTTTTCAACAGAAATATCAATATATAAAAAAAAGTTTCGCTGGCAAATATACACCAAATGAAGTTGATGAAGTATTACAAAATCTTAAAGATGAATTAGCAGCAGGTCGTCATTTATTACAAGAGTCACCAAAGACCACTTGTTTAGTTGTAGCACTACCTGAACCTATGAGTTTTCAAGAAACCAGGAGGTTTTTAGATTCTTTGGAAGATCTGAAAATTCCTTATGGTTCTATTCTTGTTAATCAAATTGTTATAGATAAAAATAGTAATAGCGATCGCTACCAGGAACACCAAAAGTTAGTTAATAAGTTTATTGAACTGGCAGGAGAAAAACCAGTATATTTAATACCCCAACAAAAATCTGAACCTTTAGGTATAACTGCTTTAGAAAATCTAATAAACCAAACTTATCCAGCAGAAAGTCAACAACTCTCAACTTCTAATATCTTAGATATTAAATGGCCAGAAAAAATTCCTCCTGGTTTTACTGACTTTATTGAAGATGGTAGACGTTTATTAGTTATTGGGGGAAAAGGAGGTGTAGGAAAAACTACTGTAGCTGCTGCCATTGGCTGGGAAATGGCAAAACGACATCCTGAAAGTCAAGTTAGGGCTGTTTCTATTGATCCTGCTCATTCTTTGGGAGATGCTTTTGGTCTGACTCTATGTCATGAACCATCTATAATTAATTCTAATCTCAAGGCACAAGAAGTAGAAGCAAATCAAGTTCTTGATAAATTTCGAGAGGATTATTTGTGGGAATTAGCAGAAATGATGAGTGGGGAAAAACCAGATAATTCAGCCTCTTTTGAAATGGCTTTTGCTCCCAAGGGATGGCGTCAAATTGTTGAGCAAGCTTTACCTGGTATTGATGAAATATTATCATTATTAACAGTTATTGAGTTGTTGGAGGAAAAACAGGAAGATTTAATTATTTTAGATACAGCTCCCACAGGACATTTATTACGTTTTCTAAAAATGCCCAGTGCAATACAAGATTGGTTGAGCTGGATTTTTAAATTATGGATAAAATATCAAGATATTATTGGTAAAACAGAGTTTATGGGACGTTTGCGAACTTTACGCCAACGGGTGGTTAAAGCACAAAAAATTCTCAAAGATCCAAAACAAACTGAGTTTATTGGAGTGATGCGTCCCCAGACTGGAGTTATTGCTGAAGCAGAACGTCTTTATCAATCTCTTGCAAAAATGAGCATAACACAAAATTATGTAGTTTTAAATTGTTTTACCTTTAAGAGCATTGTCCCTGGTGATAAGTTTCCGGGGGCAAAAGTTGTTTGTATGCCAATGTTACCTCGTTCAATTGAACCTATTGAACAAATTAAAGGAGCAGCTAATTATGTATTCTGATATAGAATAAGATTAGTTTTGTTAAGTTATTTTCTCTGGACTTATGTTCAGAAAAGTCTTCTAAATGCTTACTAAATTACTCATTTATTAACTATGCACAATTCAGCAAAGCGTCTAAATGTTTCGAAAAAACTTACCAACATACCTCGCCAATCTTCTCAAGCAAATACATATTTAACAATGTATCAAAATGTTGTGAAAAAAGAACATTTACAAAGAGAACTAAAAACTGTAGAAAAGCGATATAATGAAATTAAGGAACATCTTGATGTTCTCAATAAACAAACAAATCAAGAACAAAAAGGCGAGCCATCGAAGAAACCTATAATGAATGAATTAATAAATCAAAAAATAATATCTCCCCAATCAAAATTCAAAACAATTACTTTGGGGTATTAGTAATTAATTATTGATTATTAGCTCTGCTTTTTTATCCTTGATACTTACAAGTTAATTCAAGTGAATTAGGGCTTTGGAGCAAGTTCATCTCATTGAATGTTGTAGCCGTGAATTTGAACTATCACCTGCTCCTACTATGGTAATGTTTGAGAACGATTACAGTACTACATCTAAAATAT
>JAKQYF010000480.1 GCA_023356535.1 Trichodesmium sp. MAG_R03
TTGTATAGATATGGAAGAGAATGACAATTTCCTTTATTGAAAGCCAAAAGCTTTGTCACAAACATATTCGACCAATCTTCTCTTCCAAATACATCTTCAAAATCATACCTAAATGGCTCATTGATGATGACATCGCCATTATGATAAATGAAGGTTGTGTCAGTCATTACTTTAAAAATCGCTGCATAGGTGTTAATAACTAAACTATCACTTCCGTCATATATAAGTTGATCCGTATCTCTACAAATCTCTATGAGAGTTACAAGTTGTTTAATATCCAATTCAAAATCAGAATAGGATGCATTTTCAACTAAAAAAACGGCTTTCTTGAATGATCTTTCTTGAGGAGTATCTATATAGGTTGAAATTTCTTCGAAAGCTGAATAGAAGGCTTGTTCAGAATTATAAATTTGGGAAAGTGCAGTACTATAAACAAAGATGCTCAGCGTTATCGTCAGAGATCCCTTAAATATCATTAGCATTGAACAAAATTAATCAATAAAAAAGACCTTCTCATTTTCGATCCCAAAACAACTATTGACTTCAAACTCATATTGACCAAGTAGAGAATCTGGAAACGGTATTAGGATGTTTTCCTCAACTCTTAATGAATCAATTTTATCGAGTTGGTCTTGCTTATAGAAAATGACTGTTTTTTGGGTGGCAAGAAGGTTATCGAATAAAGTAAATTCTTGGGTTTTATTTTTTAAAGTGATTGTTGTTCTACAATCTTTTTTGATGACAAACTTTTTTAAAAAAGTTGGATGTGTCATTCCCATCGCCATAATTAAAGAGCCGATTAATATTTTTTTCATTGTTTCTTTTTTAAGGTTGTTTGTACAAAGTTGGGGTAAGTTTTTGCGAGTGCTGATGATGTTTGTAAAGTTACTCTACCATTTGGTCCAGGTCGACTTAAGTACTGCACTTCACCTGATGACGTTTTTATAACGCGAATAGCTGCATGATGTGTTGTCCCCTCACTACCTGGCTTATCTTTCCAAGTGACTAAATCACCAGTCTGAGCTTCTGAATTACCAACCTTTTCAAAACCTAATGCCTGAACTGACTCGGTAAACTTAAAACCACCTATAACTTGGTTCTCTGAGTCAGTTACACCAGTAGCTTGAAGGCAAGCACTAAAGCAGTTCATATTAGTTGGGTCACTTGAAAAACCGCCTTCAGTAACGTAACCAGTAATATCAAATGTTGTTTCACCAGCGATAACTTCAAACGCATCCATATCCTCTATTCCAAACTGCTCTGCAAATTGTTCACCAGTTATTCCTAATTGATCATATAAACCTGCTAGGTCATCACCATCCTCAGCTGTAACCTTGATTAGGTTTCCATCTTCATCATAATCAGCGATCCACATTCCTGTTGGATCAACAAATATAAGCGGATTGTTGGCTACATAAGAGTAGGGTGACAAATCTGGATATGCCGCCGCCAGGGGATCAGGCTGTAGAAACCTAACGGTTAATTCAGGTTCTAGCGTGGCTTCCGAATAAGCAGTATCCACCACTACGAAACTCACAATAGTATTGGTTCTTGTATCCAGTATCACAGAACCAATCT
>JAKQYF010000481.1 GCA_023356535.1 Trichodesmium sp. MAG_R03
CATTGACCTTGATTTTTACGATTTACTACTTGGAAATGTCGCCATCCCCAAGTTTTTTGAGTTGCTGTCCATTTAGAACCAAGAAGATAAGGAAATTTTTGTTTTTTTGGCATTTTCAACTTAAGTAGTGCTAAATTTTGAGAAAAGTGGCAAAAAAAAAAATTAAGCAATTAATATTTCTTTAATTGGGATTTTTCTTGATCTGAGTGGGAAAATGCAGAAAAATTAATAATACAACTATTGCTGATTCCCCATTATACATCTCCATAAAAGCTTCTCAAGCCTTTCCCTGCCTTTCCAAAATCGGTATTGTGGGAGAGATCTATTCCCTGGCCTCACTAACAGACTTTTTTAGCAAACTCTAAATATTTAGGAATAATCCTTGTCTGTGAATATTTTGGTCAAATTATCAACTTAATATAAAGTCACCAAGATCAAGTTATTTTTATCAAAATTATTTATGACATGAATCACTAATTAATCTGAGGAGTTTTAGGTTATAATGATATTTATAACAGGTAGGCACAGATACACAATTGCATCTAATTTAACATAACTGACTAATCTGGTTTGCATCCATTTGATGTACTTAATTATTAAGATGCCACTATCTGAAATTTAAAAAAGAATAAAACTGCAGAAAGTAAAAAATTATAGTTAGTTAAGGAGTTTTTATAATGGTCAACTTTGATTGCTTTTACATTTTACTGACAGCTACAATTTACTTAGGGCTAATTTACCTGGTCTTGAGTTGGATACCAAGGAAAATTAAGAAAATTAGCTAGAACATTGACTGAAATCTCAAGAATAACAATTTCAGGACTTACGTAGTATATGCAGTAGAGCTATATATCACGTATTTTAGTTGACATCCTCCCCGGCCTAAAGGCACTGGGTAACAACCGAGCCGTTGCCCCTCGGCGGGTTGACATATCACAGGCTGCTGCTACTTTGACATTAGTCGGTTTTTTGTTTCAAGGTTTGTACTTTTCTTGACAGCAAGCTAGACTATCATTCCAGACAACACGGACACAACCTGCGGAACCTTGCTAATCGGTCCCAATGTTTGGATATATACGGTACTTAAATCTTGCTTTCATAGAATGACTTTTGAACTAAAAAGCATGATAACATAACTGTGGAAAAAAAAATCAACTAAAAAGTCGACCAAGAAAGGCGAGGCTTTAAACCCTAATTTTTGCTAATGTTTACACTACTTAGCTTAAATTAGGGTTTGTTGATAAAAGTCTTTTTAAGGAGCAGAGGAGTTAGGGTATTTTTATTGGAAGCGATCGCTCAAAAAATAAGTCACTCAAAAATCTTTACTTTTGGAAATCCTAACTTTTTGAGCTTTAGCCACCGAAAAGTTGGTACTTTTTGTTACCCAAATAAGGCTAAAGCCTTTAGATATCAATGCTTTGATAATTAATCAACAACTCCTAATTAGGGTTTGCTGAGTGCGATTCGTTGAGCCAAAGAAGCCATTAGGCAACATGGTTCACATCTCTGGAATGATTAATAGTCATCAGGGATGATAACTCATATATCCTTAGAGGTTAAATTCCTCTCC
>JAKQYF010000482.1 GCA_023356535.1 Trichodesmium sp. MAG_R03
TCTTTGAGAGTTTTAGCAGTACCGCCACTACTAATTATTTCATAGTCAAATTCTGTAACTAGACTTTTTGCTAAATCAATTAAACCTGTTTTATCAGATGTGCTGAGCAATGCTAAACGTGGCATTAGTTTTAAATCCTGATGAGTGAGAACTGACTGTCTATATTTTAATAATTGAAAATTAAGATATTGAAACTCTGCAGATTCTTTTAATATTTTTGTCAGATAGTAACCATTCAGACGTCAGGTTTCAGCTTCCTAATAATTACTTCGTCTGTTATTAGAGCGTATTATTGACATGCTAGGATAAACTCGACAATTTTCTACTTCCATAATACTAATTCCTTATATATTATGTTGTTTTAAGTATGTACAATTGTATTTGACTCTAATCAGCTTAATAGTAGATTATTTGTGTTTCAGTTTTTAATTTATGAGTTATTTGAAACTCCGCTTTTCCATTAGACGTAGCTCAAGAGACTCTGCTACTTTTCTGAGCTCCCCATTAACTTTTACATCATCATCAGATTTCAACTTTTCCATCTGTTTCACCGTCTCTTTTAGCTGTTTTACTAATGATTCTAATTTGCCAATATTAAAATTATTTTGAGATTCGTAGATTAGTTTTATTGCTTTTAGTCTAATTGTGACAAATTCTTTAGTATCCTTAATTTTAGCAAGTAGTTTGTCTAAGTTCTCAGGATCAAGACGGTTTGTTGTGTATAAGTAGTAACCTATAGTAATCACAACTACTACAATTACTGCATAGATAGCAAACCATTGGATAGTAGATGTCAAAAGCCGTTTTTCTATACTTTTGTTCAAGTATTCAAACCTCTCCTGGGTATTTTTAATTGATAACCGAGTTTCTCCTAACTTCTGAAATATTGATTTTTGCAGAGACTTATAACTATCAAGTTCATTCTGTATTTTTTCTTTCAAAGAAGGAAGTTCATTAACCCTGAAATTATTAACATTTTCTACCCTTCTTTGAAGATTAGGTTTTTGACTTAATGCCCCCTGAGTAAATCTTGGAGCTTTCAGAAGATCGCGACCTTCAAAATATAAGTTATTAAGGGGTGTGATTCTATCCTCTATTTTATCAGATTCCTTTCTTAAATTATCAACTAAAATTTTAGTCTTTTTTTCAGCTTGAGAAATTTGATCAAATAAATCATTTATGAGGAATAAATTATTTTCTATACCACTAACAATTTCCTGATTCAATGTAAAACTTTTCACGTTTTCATATTCACTAATCTGACGTTCAAAATTGTCAGATTCTTTTTCTATAGTTTCAATCTTACGAATAAGCTCTGATTTTTCTTGTGGAATTGTTTGTATAACACTGTCTATATTATCAATTGTTTGATCAACAAAATCTAATTCACGATTCGCACGTTCTATCCAATTATCGATCTGTTCTCTAGTGATTAATCTAGTATCTACAACCTTTTTTTGTGCAGCTAGCCAATTATTCCAAGAAGGAAGAAATCTTTTGGCATATGAAACATTTTCTTCAATCCTTATTAAATTATTACTAAATTTTTGA
>JAKQYF010000483.1 GCA_023356535.1 Trichodesmium sp. MAG_R03
ACCATTGAAGGTCACTGATGATTACATGGCCAAGGCTCCACCCGATGAGGGCGGATGCAATTCCTGATGATATGTAAAGGTAGGTTCTCATGTTTGTTTGTTCAGGGTGAGTTTATTGGGGACTATTGTTTGGAGTTGGCGATCGCTATTCTAGCAATTGTTTTTTGATATCTTGTTTTAACTTCTGATATGTTTGTTGGCGATAATGAATTATGCCATCGCCTCCATTCTGGTATTCTCGAATAGAATTAACAAACTTTTCCACGTCTTGTGGTTTTCCTTTTTCCATGGTAGTTGTATAATCTGTTATTCCTACAAAAGTATTTTTGATGGCATTGATAATCTGGCTGCGGCCAACATTTTTTTTTCTTAAGTTTTGGTCTTCCAACAACTCGCTTATCAGTTTTTCTAAAGCTGGCTTGGTTTTGTTAGTAAAGTTGAATCCTTCTTGATAACCAACTTGTTTTCCGGTTTTATATCCTTGTGCAGAAAAAAACCAGTGAGTTAGCACAAGAATGAATATTGGCGCCAACTTTAAAGAATATTTTGTCAACAAATAAATCAGATTAATCAGAAAATTAATCAGATGCTCATCCCAAGTAACTTGTCTGTTTAGAGTTAAACCCCAAAGCTCTAATTTGTCTTTGTTTTTAAAAGCTCTCCTAAATATATGGTTCGGCACCACCCCTTTACTGACTTGGTAAAAATAGGAAGCTAACTGATAGTCACCCAAGCTCTCAAACAAATCCGCGAAAGGTTGATAATAGCTAAAGCGAGAAGAAGGTTTCAGCCACCAGCCTTGCAGTCCTTTCCAAATCAAATCTCCACAAAGAAAAGAAGGTTCCGGCGGGCTAACACCAGATTTAAAGGAAGTACCAATAGTTTCTAAATCCTTCTTGACATTTTGTAATAGTGGCTCCCTATATGACGACCAAAGACTTTTTCGTGCAGTTAACAACCAACTGAATGCTGGAATTGATATCTTCCCAGTCAATATTTGCTCCAGGACACTCTTCATGCTTTTCATGCTTTCATCAATTAATGGCCTTAATTGTGAAATATATTTTTTAAGTTGTCCTTGAAACTCAAGAGAAACTCTTTGCTTATTATCCTCTTTTATGTGATTTTTGCCATCAATACCAAACCATTCGAGATACTCAGGCAAAGTCTCTGGAAGAATTATCGCCCTTAAAGTTAACAGTCGCACCATTTGAGGGCTAGAATTTCTCTGCTTAATCGCATTATTGGCACCCTGATCATCAAAGATTGTTTTCCAATGGTCTGAAGTTACTTGATCGCTCTGTAAAAGAGCTTGAATCCATTCCTGCTTAATTTGCGAACCACTGCTCAAAGCTTTTATTGCTGCTGCTATTTCAATGGCCGCTCCATCAACACTCGATGGCAGCATGGCTTTGGGATTATTAATTGAAGCATTCCCTATTGTCCTTAGATCTTGATACGCTTTTTCATTAGCCGCTTGAATAACTAGAAATCGTTCTGCATCTTCCACAGCCTCCACATCATATGCCCAAGATACAGGTT
>JAKQYF010000484.1 GCA_023356535.1 Trichodesmium sp. MAG_R03
GAATCAAAATATTGGTATGACACTGATGAGGATAACAGTCGCAAATGTCGCAGACAAGCTGAATTTTTAGTACATAAATTTTGTCCTTGGACATTAGTTAAAGAAATTGGTGTTATCAATAACGACATGAAAATAAAAGTCCATAAAATATTACAAAATTTGGATAATCAACCTCTTGTAAAAATACATTCTGATTGGTATTATTAATGATAAGTTGTTAACTATAGCATTCCTATTTTATTTATCTCAAAAATCTTACCGCTCTTTGGGAATAGAAGACAAACAATAGCCAATAGGCAATAGCTTCGGAATTGATTTCTAATTTTTTAATTATGACAACCTGCTATATTTAAATTGCCTATCCTAATAACAGCAAATTAAAACAAAAAAATTGTGCACTAAGGACTTGGCTACTTTGGTAAAATTTAAAATACGTAATTTAAATACTTAACAACTTATATTGATAGATAGTTATAAATAATTATAAAATATAAATTATTCTGAAGGAGGAAAATGATTGAATTTAAGCAAGGTAATCTCCTAGAAGAAAATATGGAAGCTCTTGTTAATACAGTTAATTGTGTTGGTGTGATGGGAAAAGGTATTGCCTTGCAATTTAAACAGGCATTTCCAGAAAACTTCAAACAATACAAAAAAGCTTGTGATGCGAAACAAGTGCAACCAGGCCAAATGTTTACTACTTATACAGGCCAGCTGTTTCTCCCCAAATATATTATTAATTTTCCTACTAAACGTCACTGGAAAGAAAAATCAAAAATAGAATATATTGAATCTGGATTAAAAGTTTTAGTTAAAGAAGTAAAACACCTTAATATCCGGTCCATCGCTATTCCTCCTTTAGGGTGTGGTAATGGTGGTTTAAATTGGGAAGTAGTAAAACCAATGATAGTTCATGCTTGTGCTGAATTTCCTGATGTTCGGGTTGTAATTTTTGAGCCAGTAGGTGCACCAGTAACTGACCAAATTAAAGTCGCCACTAAAAAACCGAATATGACTCTTGCCCGCGCTTTATTTATTCGTCTGCTAGAGTTGTACACAATTCCAGGTTATCGTTTAACGAAACTTGAAATTCAGAAACTTGCTTATTTTCTCCAGGAAAGTCAACAACCATTAAAATTACGTTATCAAAAACATTATTATGGTCCTTATGCCAATAATCTCAATCATGTTCTCCAGGCATTAGATGGGCATTTCATTTGTGGATATGGAGATAGAAGTCAGAACTCACAAATGTATGTTTTACCGTCAGGAAAAAAAGCAGCTCATAGTTATCTAGAAAAGCATCCGGAAGCTAACGAACGTCTCCAAAAGGTTAGTAATTTGATTTCCGGGTTTGAAACTCCTTACGGGATGGAAATGCTGGCAACAATTCACTGGGTAGTTACAAGAGAAGATCCTCAAGCAGCAGAAAATAGTGAAAAGGCGATCGCATTAGTACAAGAATGGAATGAAAGAAAACGTAAGCTATTTAAACCAAGTCATCTAAATAAAGCATGGGAAAGGCTTAAACAA
>JAKQYF010000485.1 GCA_023356535.1 Trichodesmium sp. MAG_R03
AAAAAAACTAGATATGCTTTGCCTGCTGCTTTATCTGCTGATCTGGTAGGAATTTTGATATCTGTGATAGTTTGTCGAATTACATTTTAATAATTAAATACTGGAATAAAGTGAATTTAAGTCTAGTCATTTTTTTTCTATTATTTATAAATATGTAAACTGACGTTATTGGGAGTGATAAACTAAAACAATAAACTGAGTTTATTTCTATGATTAGTATTTTTAGCTCTCAGGAAATTTTCCATCATAATCTCGTTTTTGCGTAAGTTCTAATGATATAATTTATTTGTAGTCTACTTGAATTCAAAATTTAACAACAAAAATCTATGAAAGCAATCACTATTAATCGATATGGCTCCATTGATGTCTTAGAATATTCAGAAATTCAAGAGCCGAAAATTACCCCCAATCAATTATTAGTAAAAATTCACGCTACTAGTGTTAATCCTATTGATTGGAAAATTAGACAAGGGCAACTACAATTACTATCAGGTTTTAACTTTCCAATTGTTTTAGGTTGTGATTTATCTGGAGTTGTATTAGAAGTAGGAGAAAAGGTCGACAACTTTGAACCTGGAGATGAAATTTATACATTTATAAATCCATTATCAGGAGGTGCTTATGCAGAATATATTGCTGTACCTGCAAATACTGCTGCATTAAAGCCAAAAAATATGAATTATTGCCAAGCAGCAGCAGTACCTGTAGCAGCTTTAACTGCTTTTCAAGCATTACTTGATTTAGGTCAAATTAGACCAGGAAAAAAAGTATTAATTAATGGTGCTTCTGGGGGAGTCGGAACTTTTGCAGTACAAATTGCAAAGGCAATGAAAGCTGAAGTAATAGGTGTTTGTAGTAGTAAAAATATTACTCTAATAGAAAGTTTAGGGGCAAGTCGAGTTATTGATTATAATCATATTGATTTTACCAAAGAATCTGAACAGTATGATATTATTTTTGATGCTGTTGGAAAAGAAAGTTTTTCTAGTTGTGGCAATGTCTTGAAGTCAGAGGGAGTTTATATTTCTACTTTACCAACTGTAGACAATTTACCTTCTACTTTCTTGACTTTATTTATGTCTGGTAAAAAATCCAAATTAATTCTTGCCCAACCTAACCCCCGTGACTTAATTTCTCTACGAGAATTGATTGAAGATGGATCGGTTAAATCAGTGATTGACAGAACATATAAGTTAGCAGAAATGGCAGAAGCTCATGCTTATAGTGAAATAGGTCGTGCTGCTGGAAAAATTGTGATTACAAATGAAGAGATAAGTCTAGTTGAATAAAAAATTTTTCCGCCCTAAGAATAGCAGTAGCTTTTATAAAATAGGATATTAATATTTAGAAAAGTTAAATTGGAAAATATGTCACGAGAGAAAACTAAAAAAGTTGCCGTTACTGTAGAGAATAATCAAATAACTGAAAAGTGAGAGGCCAAATGTGAGTAGATATGAGCGCACCTTTTCCATTATATTTATAGTATCATGTCAAGTTTTTTTAATC
>JAKQYF010000486.1 GCA_023356535.1 Trichodesmium sp. MAG_R03
ACTGAGGCACAATTTGAAAATACTCTGAAGTTGGTGGAGGATATTGGGTTTGATCAGTTGAATACTGCTGCTTATTCTCCTAGGCCGGGAACTCCAGCGGCTTTATGGGAAAATCAATTGAGTGAGGAGGTGAAGGCAGATAGGCTACAAAGGTTGAATCATTTGGTTGGTGTGAAGGCAGGAGAGCGATCGCAACGTTATATGGGTCGCATTGAAGAAATTTTAGTTGAAGACACAAACCCTAAAAATGCTACTCAAGTTATGGGTCGTACCCGTGGCAACCGTCTGACATTTTTTGAGGGGGATATTAATGAGTTGAAAGGTAAGTTAGTTAAGGTGAAAATTACTGAAGTACGTCCGTTTAGTTTGACTGGTGAGGTGAAGGAATTTGTGTCAATTTAGGAGTATTGATTTCATCAGGAATTACCCACACTGAACCTAGAAATATGGTTTTTTGGAATTATCAGGACTTACGTATAAACACCATTGGTAGGGTGTGTTTTGCTGACGCCAAGGGGAGCGAACGCTTCGCGACTTGAATTGCGCGCTTCGTAACGCACCAGGACTCTATATATAGTACCTTTGCGTAAGTCCTGATCAATTTGGTCTTATTCCCCTGTTATCCCGGTTTTTAGTAAACAGACTCCAGGATATTTTCACAATATTATTACTAAATATATGGTATAGGTGGCGCTCATAACGACATTGATAAGCCGGAAGTGGCTCATGCTATTTGGGAAGCTGCGATCGCTGGTTTGTTGTAAAAGTTAATGTCTTTGCTAGAATAGGAAAAATTGGGTGTTTTAATAGCAGCAGACTACAATAGTTCACTTACGAATATAAAGATAGGGTTTGATTATGGAGAAAATAAATACTCTTGAGATTTCCATTAGAAAGAAAGAGAAAAACGTTTGGGATGTTGAGACTAACTTAACCAAGGTTAATGATTCATCTCGTGTCAATAATAAAGGAAAACTCACAGTTACAAACCCTTTCAGAAAAAGACATCGATTCTACATTAACAAACTACAAAACTAACCCTAACCCTGAAAAATATGGTCGATTCTTAGGGAAAGCTCTCTTTCAGGATGAGATTTCCGATGCCTATAAACAAGCAATAGATAGTAGCCCAGAAGGAATGCGGGTCATCCTAACTGTTGAAGACCAAGAACTAGAGGCGCTTTACTGGCATTGGCTTTGCGCTCCCAGGGACTGGAATTTCATTTCTCTCAATCAACGTTCTTACTTTTCGATTGGTTTGGAAAGTTCTGTAAATCGGAATTTTCCACAAATTAAGCGGCAGAATTTAAAAGCATTAAATTAAACAAATTAATTCTATAGAACCCACATTCTGCACTTCAAGAATACTATAAATATAGAAATGAGTTGAAAATTTACACATTTCCAAATAAATTAGTAATAATCATAATAGAAAGCAGTTCAATTACTAGGTAAAATATGGCTTGTGCCGTTATTTTAACAGCTATTCGTATCGAATATATGG
>JAKQYF010000049.1:0-6771 GCA_023356535.1 Trichodesmium sp. MAG_R03
ATTTTGTAACCTTATTTTAATGGATGTTAAAAGTAATATTTATCCGAAAAGAACTAATTATAGTATTGACAATTTTATTTTGACAGTACGCTATATGTAGCGTACCTGCGTAAGTCCTGTTACCATTAGGAGCCAACCGTTCTCCTGATGCTTCCTGGATACCCATAGAAAAATGGAATAATTTAACTATCGAACAAAGAACAAAATTTTTACCTTTTTGCCCGGATTTTTTAATCGAATTAATGTCACCTTCTGACAGCTTAACTGAAATCAGAGACAAAATGAAAGAATATCTGGAAAATGGGATGAAGCTAGGTTGGTTAATTAATCGCAAAAATCAGCAAGTAGAAATTTATCGTACTGGTAAAGAAATGGAAATATTAGACTTACCTGAAACATTATCTGGTGAAGATGTTTTGCCTGGATTTATATTAGATATGACAACAATTTGGTAGTTATTTTAGGCTGTAGAAATCTTTTCTAAAAATATGCAAGATTACTTTGGGGGGGGTTTCTTTTCTTTTCCCCCTCACTGCGGATAGAAGTTATTGTGATTATGCAGAAGCAACATGACGCAGAATAGTGAAAGGTTTCTGCTTTTTAATAATATTCATTTGTTCCTGATTTTTTACCAACAAAGCACCTGCAAAACCTAAACTATTCACAGCAATAGAGTGAAAATCCTCATACGATCGCGGCACAACTAACATCCATTCTCCCGTCACCAAAAGATTATAATCACTAGACTGTTGCCCACTCATTCCATCACTACCTTCAATTCCCACGGCTTTGAGCAAAGTCAAATAAAATTCCAGTATTCTAGCAGCAGACTCAATAGGAGAATACATCCAACCAGTGTCTAACTTAGCTATAGCATGTCTAAAAGGAAAGTAAGACGTAACACCTATCCCATTATCAAACCTAGCAGTAGCGATCGCTCTATCTATCGGTATTTTCTTTCCATCTGGTACCATAGGCAGAGGAACCACTTGCAAATGTCTATGACGTTGACTCGCACCTGCAATTTTCCCACTGTTATAAAAAGCTAAACCTTCAAATTCTCCCATACAACTACCCAAAGCTTGAAAATCTTGCAAATTCAGTAAATTTTCTTGTTTCTCAAATTCCCTAGTAACAATAAGTAAATGATAATCAACAACATTATATTTATTCAACAAACACAGATGAGTTCTAGAGATATCTGCAACAAATAAATTCTCCTCATAAGGTAGAAAGGGGTTAAAATCTTTCCCAGTGATAACCTTCTTTTTGTTCTGCTCTTTTCTAGCTTCATCTTTGCGGGATAAGTTAGACAAAATGCGTACCAGAAAGCGAATATTATTCTGTTCTACAAATTCGTATTCTGTGGGTATCGGTTGGAGTGCGCCACATTCTAGAGCATATTTAGTTTGTTGCTTGAGTCTTTCCCAGAGAGTACCTAATGGTAATAAAAGTTGATTTTTTGACATAATAACGTCCAATATACTACTATTGCTAATGTAGGCAAGACTTACGCAAAGAAACCGGGTTTCTAGAATAAATCATTCAAGAATTTGATATTTAATTGGTAAGTAAGTGCTATCTACTTTTCTAGAACTTTATACAGGCCCAGGTTCAAAATTTTACAAAAGTCACAATTAAATAGTCAGATGGCGGCATAAAAAGTTGAAATTGACAATAATTGTAGAAGTGTGAAATTATGGAAGTGAATTGCTAAGTAATACCAATGTCACAAAACTTTGCTATACTCAGATTTTCTATTTCTAAATACTATCAGGACTTACGCAAGGGCACTATATATAGAGCCTTGGTCCGTTACAAAGTGCGCAATTCGAGTCGCGAAGCGTTCGCTCCGCTTGGCGTCAGCAAAACACACTCTACCAATAGCGTTCATGCGTAAGTCCTAAATACTATATTATTGAGGCAATTTTATGCTTAATTAACTTTTGTGATTTCTCCAGTTATTTTTACCACCTTCTAAGGATAGCATTACTTTTGAGCAATAGTAGAATAGCAATAAAATGTTTACGTTTCATAAATTTATAGATAAAATATTTGACTATAGAACTCTATTATTGACTTTTCAGTGTACACGAAAGCCAATAATATCAAAAGAAACTATATTAAATTAGGAGACACCCATGGGCCGTAAACGCTCTAAACCCTGGATTCATCGTAATTCACGTTTTATGATTGCCGGTATTACAGGAGTAGGTGCTGTAATCACAGCTTATCTAGCTATAGAAAAATTAACAGGGGGAACAATTGTTTGCCCCGTGGCTGGTTGTGATCAGGTACTTGAAAGCCCCTATGCTACTGTTTTAGGCTTACCTCTAGCTCTGTTTGGCTGTTTAGCTTATGCTGGGATGGGAACAATGGCGATCGCACCTTGGTTAATTAATGCAGATTCTCAAAAAGAATTACGCTCAAAACTAGAAAATTGGAGTTGGTTATTAATATTTGTAGGTAGCGTATCTATGACCATTTTCAGTAGCTACCTAATGTACATAATGGCATTTGAAATTAAATCTCTTTGTATTTATTGTATTGGTTCAGCTATTTGTTCCCTATCTCTATTTATCTTGGCATTAATAGGTCGTAATTGGGAAGATGTTGGTCAGTTAATCTTTACCGCTATTATTGTGGGAATGATTACTATGGTAGGAACATTGGCAGTTTATGCTCCAATTAATAGTGCCATTGCTAGCAAACCAGATACTTATGGAGTTACAACTACTTCTACTGCGACAAAAGTGGCATTAGCAGAACATTTAACAAAAGTAGGTGCAAAAATGTATGGTGCTTATTGGTGCAGTCATTGTCAGGATCAAAAGCGGTTATTTGGTAAAGAAGCTGTTAGTAAGCTTAACTATATTGAGTGCGATCCTAAAGGCAAAAACTCTCAAACAAACTTATGTGTTGCAGCCAATATTAAAGCATATCCAACTTGGGAAATTAATGGTAAATCCCTGGAGGGTGTAGTTTCTTTAGAGAATTTAGCAAAGTTATCAGGCTATAACGGATCAACTAATTTTGATAATCCCTGACTGTGGTTTGTCAATAGATAGAGACTTAAACGGCAGTATAAATTTAAGAAATGGAGAATTAGTCACGCAATTAGATTACAAGGCCCCATTGTATGGACGTGAATTACAGCAGTTTCGGAGTTAGTGAGGTACAAAGTTTTATCGCTTTAATTAGATAAGCGAGATAGATTAGTCTTCAACTGTACCTCACCATCCTAAAAAGTGCTGTAATCAAGATTGATAGATATTTTGCCAGTTCAAAACTTTGTTCTAATTGTGATCATGTAGTAGAAAAATTACCTCTAAATATTAGAGAATGGGATTTTCCTCAATGTGGTAGTCACCATGACAGGGACATAAACGCGCATTTTAAACATTTTGGCTGCGGGAGGAGCAGTGTCAGTCTGGGTCGCGGCCTTTTGACCCGAAGAGAGTAAATCTCGCATATACGGGTGCTATGAAGCAGAAAGCCCCTAACAGCGATGTTAGGGAATCCCGCGTTGTCTCCTAAGAGCAGCGTCGGGAGGATATCAAAGAGCAGTGAATGTATAAGTCAAGATTCAGACAGTTAGAGTGCTTAATATTGGTGGGTTATGGCTGACAGTTAAATTTTTGGTTCCTTAGTATAAGTATTATTGTCTCACCCATTCTACTGGACTGACACACCTCAAAATGTAGGTTTGGTAGAACGAAGTGAAACCCAACAAAGGTCTATTATGGTTAGGTTTCGTCCCTCAACCCAACCTACCCTTATTGCAGCATTTTAGCTATGTCGGTCTACTACACCTGGATTTAATATTCCTTTTATAAAATGTTCTCAGTGCAGTCATCTTGCCCACAATAGGTATACCTCCACCTTGGTGGAACATTAGTCAACCAATTTAGAATTGCTATACTAGCAGACAAAATACCCACACTACAAAGCAATTAATTTAGTAGGTCACTAAGAATTGCTATATTGTTTTTCTGCTAAGTTTCTATTAGATAATTTCTCACCCATTCTAATAATTTTTCCTGCCAAAATAGCTGCCCCAAAACCATTGTCAATATTCACAACACCTATTCCTGGGGCACAGGAATTTAACATTGTTAATAGGGAAGCTAAACCATCAAAATTAGCACCATAACCCACACTTGTAGGTACTGCAATAACAGGAGAATCTGCTAAACCTGCCACTACACTTGGTAAAGCACCTTCCATTCCTGCTACTACAATTAATACATCAGCTTCTGCGATTAAATGCTGATGACTCAACAACCGATGAATTCCTGCTACCCCAACATCCCAAAGGCGCTTTACCTGAAAACCACAAAGAGTTGCCGTAACTGCCGCTTCTTCTGCTACTGGTAAATCAGCAGTACCAGCACTTAAAATTGTAATTATACCTTCATATTGTTGTTTAGGAAAATCTGATATAATTACACATATTTTGGCATCCCGATAATAATATAGATTGGAAATCTTATCTTGCAATTGTTCATATATTTCTGGTTCAATTCTTGTTGCCATGACTACAGGATTATGTTGTCTCATAACCTCCATAATTTTAACTATTTGTTCCGGTTTTTTTCCCGGCCCCCAAATAACTTCCGGAAAACCTGTTCTAATATTTCTATGGTGATCAATTTTGGCAAACTCTTCGATTTTTTCAAAGTCAAAATTCTTGAATTTTTCTAAAGCTACCTCTGGAGTTACATCACCTATAGCAATTGCTTCTAATAGTTTTTTTAATGCTTCAGATTCCATTTAAAAAGTTTAATGATAATTATAAGTATTTTAGAAAAAAATAATAGCTAACTTCTTAGATATAAACATTAAAATTAATCAGAAATTTGCAATTCATATAAATTCCAAAATCCCCCACCCAATTTACCATACTTAATACCTTGAACTCTATTTCTTATAGCCTCAAATTCTAAAGGAATTACCATATATATAAAAGGTAACTGCTCGGCAATAATTTGCTCTGCTTTAGCATACAGTTGTCGCCGTTTTTTTTCATCTAAGACTTGAGATGCTCTGACATATAGATCATCTATTTCTTGTTCCCATTCTGCTACCTTTCTACCTTCTATTACTTCTTCTCCAGGTTGTTTTCCTTGATTAAAAGTATGTAGTCTGCCATTTACAGACCAAATCGTATAATCACCATGAGGTTCTACACCTCCTCCTACAAAACCACCTAGATAAGCTTCCCAATCTCTAGACAAATTTAGTCGTTTCACTTTGGCATTAAAACTCAAAAACTGTAGATTTATTTTAATTCCTATTGTTGCTAAATCTTGATTGATTTGTGTTGCAATTTTTTCTGCTACTTTTCTACCAGCAGTTAATAGCAATGTAAATTCTACTCTATTATCTTGATTGTCTAATAACTCACCATTTTGATTATATTTAAAACCAGCACTAAGTAATAGTGCTTTTGCTTTTTCGAGATCATAGTTATAGACTTTCAGACCTGCTTCCGGGGATAGATAAAAAGGACTTGTAACAGGAATTAGTGAATGTTGGGGGGCGCCTAATCCACGATATATGTTGTTTACCATTGCTTTCCTATTAATAGCATAAGCTATTGCTTGTCTAAAAACTTTTTTATTAAACCATTTAGACTTAATGGGATCTACAAGTGGCTTGCCTTGAGCATTACGCCCCTGATTAAGATTAAAAGATAGAAAGCGAGCACCTGATGAAAGTCCACCATTATAAATAGTATACTTACCTCGTTTTTCTTCTCTTTTTAATAAAGGAAAAAGTTCTGGTTCTACTTTAATTGTATCTAGCTGCCCAGAGCGAAAATTTAAGAGTTGATTATCTCTATTTGAGATAACTTTCCAGATAATATTCTCAATGTAAGGTTGAGTATTTCCTTGCTCATCCCTACGCCAGTAAAAAGGGTTCTTTTCTAAAATAATTTGTTGATTTGGACTATAACTTTTGAGCCGATACATACCATTACTAATAATTTCTGTTACCGGGGTATCAGTTCCCCATTTTGTTAGATAATTTAATTCTCCTTTAGAGTTGATAGTACGAACTGATTCTTGTAAGGCATGTGCAGGTAAAATTGGTAGTTTTCCAGCATATTTAATAAAAGGAGCAAAAGGTTCCACTGTAGAAAATTCTATACGGCGATTATCGATTTTTTTTACTTGTGGTAAAGCACCACTTTTACCAATTCTGAGAGTATCTTTAAAGCTGGTAGGAATTTGATCATTTAGATATATTTCATTATAGGAAAATACAACATCATCGGAAGTTAGAGGTTCCCCATTTGACCATTTTAATCCTGCTTTTAATTTAATAATTATTTGTTGTCCGTCTTGAGAAATTTCCCAGGATTCAGCTAAACCTGGTTCTAATTCTCCTGTGAGACCATTTTCAATGATTAAGGGTTCATAAATATAACCAAAAATGTTGTATGCTGAACGATTTAATGGATAGTTGAAAGTAGAGGTATCACTAGGGGTAGATAGAAATAGAAAAGATTGATAATTTGATGGTATTACTTGACATCCGTTGAGGATAACTGCCAAAATAATTGTAACTAAGATTATTGTTCTACGGTAGTCAATATTCAGTGAGTAGTTGATCATCTTAACTTTATTTCTTGACCATAAAATATTATTATATAGAAGTTGTCTAATCTATAGCAATCCTATGAGTGATCGGGCGCAAAAATCATACTGCTTTTTAAGAAATAGGGAAAAGGGAACAGAGAGTAGGTAAGAGAATTAAGCAGTTTTA
>JAKQYF010000049.1:6871-28275 GCA_023356535.1 Trichodesmium sp. MAG_R03
ATTATATAGAAGTTGTCTAATCTATAGCAATCCTATGAGTGATCGGGCGCAAAAATCATACTGCTTTTTAAGAAATAGGGAAAAGGGAACAGAGAGTAGGTAAGAGAATTAAGCAGTTTTATTTACTTTTTGGTTTGTCGCAACCGATTTAGGACTGCTATATAGTATACAGTTTTATAAGTTTTTGTGCATTTAAAAGACAAATTGATTGTATGGCAATATGCAGAAAAAACCCTTCTAAATTCTAACTTACTAATACGTATTTGAAATTAGTATTAGCTTATATCCCCGCCTCCCTTTTTAAGGAGATAGCTTTCAAAGTCTCCTTTAAAAAGGGGGATTTAGGGGGATAATAAATGTAGCTCATTAAGCAAAGAAATACTATATTGAGTTTTAAGTAGCCAGAGGAAAAAAATAAATAATTTATTAATTCCCACCTCTTTTTCATTTTTTATGGTTACTTAATCAGAAATTTGCAATTCATATAAATTCCAAAATCCTCCACCTAGTTCAGTATAATTAATACCTTGAATTCTATTTCGTATAGCATCAAATTCTAGAGGGTTTACCATATATATAAAAGGTAATTCATCAGCAATAATCTGTTGTGCTTGACCATAAAATTCCTTTCGTTTATCTTCATCAAAAACTTGAGATGCTTGAATATAAAGATCATCTATTTGTTGTTCCCAGTCATTTACTTTCCAGCCTTCTATTTTTTCGTCTCCCGGTTGAGGTCCTTGATTGAAAGTATGTAATCTACCATTTACAGACCAAATATTATAACCACCATGAGGTTCGATACTTCCTCCTGTAAAACCTCCGAGATAAACTTCCCAATCTTTGGATAAGGAGAGTTTTCTTACATAAGTATTAAAACTTAAAAATTGCATATTTATTTTAATACCTAATTTTGCCAAATCTTGATTAATTTGCGTTGCCATTTGTTCCCTGACTTTCCTCCCCGCACTTGAGAGTAAAGTAAATTCTACTTTGTTACCTTCACTATCTAATAACTCACCATTTTGATTATATTTAAAACCAGCACCAAGCAAAAGTTTTTTTGCTTTTTCCGGGTCGTAATTATAAATTTTTAAACCCTCTTCTGGGGATAAATAAAAGGGACTTGTAACAGGAATTGGAGAATACTGGGGCGCACCTAATCCACGGTATATATTATTTGTCATAGCTTCTCTGTTAATACCATAGGCGATCGCTTGCCGAAAGGCTTTATTATTAAACCATCGAGATTTAATCGGGTCTACAAATGGTTCGCCTTTAGTATTTTTTCCTTGATTTATATTAAAACAAATAAAACTAGAAGCAGGGGTTGGACCACCATTATATATAGTATATTTGCCTCGATCTTCTTCTTGTTTCAACAGAGGAAACATTTCTGCTGCTACTTTAATTGTGTCTAATTTTCCAGAGCGAAAATTTAACAGTTGATTATCTGTATTTTCGATTACTTGCCAAACAATATTTTCAATATAAGGCAGATTATTTCCCTGGTCATCTTGGCGCCAGTAAAAAGGATTTTTTTCTAGAATAATTCGTTGATTTGGAGTATAACTTTTGAGGCGATACATACCATTGCCAACAATTTCTGTGACTGGGGTATCAGTTCCCCATTTTGTTAGATAGTTTAATTTTCCTTCCGAGTTAGTAGTACGAACTGATTCTTTTAAAGCATGAGCAGGTAGAATAGGTAATCCTCCTGCATATCTGACAAAAGGAGCAAAAGGTTCGGGTGTGGAAAATTCTACGCGAAGATTATCAATTTTTTTTACTTTTGGCAAAGCACCACTTTTACCAATTCTGAGAATGTCTTTAAAGCTGCTAGGAATTTGATCATTAAGATATATTTCGTTATAGGAAAATACCACGTCATCAACAGTTAAAGGTTCTCCATCTGACCACTTTAAATCTTCTTTTAAAGTGATAACTATTGTTTGTTCATCTTCGGAAACTTCCCAGGATTCAGCTAATGCTGGTTCTAATTCTCCTGTCACACCATTTTCAATTATTAAGCCCTCAAAAATATAACCAAAAACACTATATGCTGACTGATTTAATGGATAGTTGAAAGTAGAGGCATCGCTTGGGGTGGAAACAACAAAACGAGATTGATAATTTGATGGTGCTGAGCTACAAGCGCTAAGTAAAAATATTAAAATAACTATGAATAAAATTGCTAATTTACGATAATGGTTTTGTTTAATATTAAGTTTAATCATCTTTTAAGAAATTATAGGTTTATTTATAAATTTACTTATATAGCTAGGGTTTGCGGAAAAACTCTTTTTCAGGAATAGGAGACCCACTCTTGACATCTCCCAGGAGGAGAAGTAGGGACGTTGCATGCAATGCCCCTACAGAGGAACGGGTAATTGACAAAGGAGGTAGTCGTATATATTTGTCCCTTGATTTTTCTGCCTAGGGAGCGCCCAAAAGACTAACTTTTTGAGCTCTTATGGACCGAAAACTAGACACTTTTTTTAAGCCTAAAAATGCTAAAACCTTTATGTATCAATTCTTTTGGATTGAATCAGCCAGCCCTAGCTAGACAGTGCGAAGTTCTTGGAATAACTATTGCTAGCTAAGGTTTTCAACGAGCTCAAGGTTAGAAACTATCTTCCAATAACTTTAGGTGTTGTCAACCTTATCCAGTAATACTTTCAGCCTTGAAAGCAAATCGTTTTTTAGAGATACCAAATGGGTTCTATATAGCAATCCCAAATGATTTGTGTCCAAAATATTACTGCTTTTTGGAATGGACGTTTGGGGGAAATATTTAATGAGCAAGAGTTTCGGAGTTTATTTCTGGTTTTTAAATGGTCACAACCTATTTGGAACTGGAGTTTAGACTAATTATAGTTGGCCTGAGACTTGCCGAGGGAGAATAGGGGCATAGCTAAATTCATTAAAACCCTTCACTCATAAGCATTGTAATTACTTTTAATTCAGTTTTCCTGAGCCTATGCTACAGGTTAATTAAGCGTTCGCAAGACTTTGGGAGGAGTTTGAATAATGCAGCCCTAACCCAAACTCACCAAAAAAGACAAATAATATCTATCACTTATTCGATGTGTCCAAAGCTTATATTATACTTTAGTTCTAAGTTTCAAGTTTTCCTTCCTTCTGAGTAGATTATTTGAAGACCCCAAAATTTAGTCTAAACTCCAGTTGGAATTGCTATAGCTTTCAACTAGCTTGTCACCCCGTGAGCTTATGTAGATAATCATCAATCTTTAAATTTCTTTTTGTCGATAATCTTTTGATTCGATTACTACTGTTAGCATCCTTTAATTTTGATTGTAGTTTACCCTTTTTATATTATAGAATTGATTGATTGATTTGACTGGTCTGCCGTTAATAATTAAGGGTTGAAAACCTTTTTTTATTTGATGTTACAGTCCCCAAATTATCCACTCCTAAATCTACAGAAGCTACATCATATTCTGACAAATTTAATTTGACTTTAACGGATTCGTAAACCACTTCCATAACATAGTAATTAAGCTGAGGAACAATTCTTACTTGTTCCAGAGAATCATAATTAATTTTACTATCAAAAAATAGCTCACTTTTTGATAGTAATATTTTCTGATTTTTTACTAATTGAGGTTTACTAATCGCCTGTTTTGTATAAACTAAAATATTTCTTCCTTTCTTTTTATCTTTAATATTTTAGTAATTTAGGACGGCTTTTAAACTTACTTGGGTATTCATTATAAGCTCTTATAGCTTGAAAAAAACTTTGCCAATTTTTATCTAAAAGAATCAAAACCTGCTGAGAAACTTTCCCTGGTATTGCTTGATAATCTGCTCCCGACTGTAATAACTTTTGAACCTTGTTATAATTTAGATAATTTCCTTTATTAATAAACTCTTGTTTAACTATGTAGTTAGCCATGTTTAAGATATTTTTAGAAAAGATTGCTAGAGCATAAGTGATTTATAATTGGGATGATTTTTTTTAAAAATAGTACGTTCTACTAACTGCATTATCCCGACTTTAAACATTTAACTATCTGTTCTGTTTTCCTTGTTCTGATTCTGCATCAATAAAGCCGAGCACAAAAAGATGTGATTATGGATACAAAATTCTCCATTAAATCATTAGTTTCTTCTGAGGCTAAATTAACTACTTCAATGTCTCTATAAGTTTAGAGTTAAGAGAACTTTCAAATAATTAAAGCCTACTCTACTTAATCTATCTTTATGTTCACAAACTATCAGGTCATAATCATTTTCCTGTAATAGCTTGACAAGCTTTCGTCTATTGTCATTTACTCCACTACCTACCTCTTTAACAACCCTGACAACAGAATAACCTTTGAAAGAGCAATAATTAAGTAGTCTTTCAGCTTGAGATTCAAGTTCAGGCAAGTTTGTTGCAAATCGAAACTCTACAATAAATGGCTACTTTAACAAATTTACATTGAGAGGAGTTGATATTATTCTTAACAATAATTGTTCCACTGGTTAGTTGATAAGCATCTAACTCTCCCGGTTTCCAAATATTCCAAGCTTTCTTGTAACAAACTCCTAAAGATTTTGCATTGCATCAGATAATTTCATTCATAAACCTATTTATGGGAATTTAACTAATCCCAGCCTCAGATATTTTTCGTTATTTTTTTATGTTTTTCTATAAAATGAATAAAATTTTACAATACACTTAAACAAGTATCCTTCACAAACCGGTTTCTGTGTAAGTCCCATAATAATTAGGGTTTGCTGATTAAATCCAAAAGTATTGACACATAAAGGTATTAGCATTTTTAAACTCGCAAAAAGTGTCTAGTTTTCAGTCCTGAGAGCTCAAAAAGTTATTATTTTGAGTGTTCCCTAGGCAGAAAAATAGAAAAATCAAGGGACAAATATATCCTACTACCTCCTCTACCAATTCCCCGTTCCTCTACAGGGACGTTGCATAATAAAAATGCGTTTTCCTGACGGAATGCTGCGCAAACATGTCCCTAAGCGTTACGTCCCTACTTCTCATCCTGGGAGATGTTAGGGGTGGGTTCCCTACTCCTGAAAAAGACTTTTTCAGCAAGCCCTAATTAATTCACAGCTTGACAATATTCTTCATAAACACCATGTGGTATTGAACATCTTATTTAGTTTTGCTGTATGGCAAAATTCAGGCTTTCCCTAACTACAAAAATTAAGGACTAGGGAGTAGTTATAATCTATATGAACAAGAAAAAATAGTGAGAGGGGGGGTTAAATATTTATAATTCATATCTAGATTATACAATGCCCCGATTTTTTTTTTCACTCCTATTCCGCAAAAATTCTCCAACAATTGCTATTCCTCCTGAAGCTATAATTAAAATTACACTCAAAGCATTAATATCAGGTTTTACTCCTGTACGAATCCGACTAAAAATTTCCATTGGCAATGTTGTCGCTCCACTCCCAGAAGTAAAACTAGCAATTAAAAAATCATCCATACTTAGTACAAAAGCTAGCAGACATCCAGAAATAATTCCTGGTAATAATTGAGGTAATAATACTTTAATAAAAGCTTCTAGTGGCGTTGCTCCTAAATCAAGGGCAGCTTCCTCTAAATTGGGGTCTAGATTTGCTAATCTTGTGGAGACAACTAAACCTACATAGGCTAAACAAAAAACAACATGAGCTGCAATAATTGTCCATAAACTTAATCTAATTGCCAATGCAGCTAAAAATACTAAAGTAGCTACAGCGATCGCTATATCAGGAATAATTAATGGCAAATAAGAAATACCTAGATATAAGGACTTACCACGAAACTTATATTTTGCCAAACCGACTGCCATTAAAGTACCAATAACTGCTGAAACAGTTACAGCAAAAACAGCTACAGTTAAACTATTTTGGAGAGCAGTTAAAATCCTCGTATCTTGAAAAAGTTTTACATACCATTGCAGGGTAAAACCCTCCCATCCTGCACTATATTTAGATTTGTTGAAGCTATAAAAAGTCAGGACAAAAATTGGCAAGTACATAAATAAAAACATTGAAATTGTAAATATTACCTGCCAAGAAATCTGAAGTTTAGGTTTAGACATATCTATTGGAATATCATCTTCTGGATTAATTGTCATCTTTAACTTATTAGTTAATCTTTATTCTTTATTTATAGGAAAAAGAGTACATTAGGATATTTGAAAAAATTGAAAGTTTGAGTAATAATAAAGAGGAGGAAGTTTTTATGTAAGCATTCAACTATTACCAGTTATTTTAATGAATTAAGCAAGCATTTGTTTAAGTTATACTACATTTTTAACCACAGAATTGCTGATAACTGAAATGACTTTATTTAGAAGGTCTACCATCACCAAATTTTAGTAAAAGAGCGATCGCTATACTCACCCCTAAAATTAAAACCATACTCAAAGACGAACCAAAACCCCAATTTTGAGTAGCTCCTAAAAACTGGTTATAAATTAATCGAGCAGCAGTCATACTTGAAGCACCACCCAATAATTCTGGGTCAACAAAATCTCCCAAAGAACTAATAAAAACCAATAAAGAACCTGCCGCAATACCAGGTAAACTTTGGGGAACTGTCACCTTCCAAAAAGTTTGTATAGGAGTAGCACCTAAATCAGATGATGCCTCTAATAATCTTCGGTCTAATTTTTCTAAAGAAGCATAAAGCACCGTTACAATATAAGGTAAATAACTATAACTCATACCAATCAAAACTGCCGGAGTTCGATTCAATAATTCCAAAGATGGTAATCCAATAATTGCAATAACTGAATTTAATACCCCAGTAGGGCGTAAAATTGTAATCCAAGCATAAGAACGTAACAAAGATGAAGTCCAAAGTGGTAAAACAAAACCCAATAAAAGTATATTTCGCCACTGTTTTGGTGACATCAAAGCAATCCAATAAGCCACAGGAAAACCTAATAATAAACATAAAATTGTTGTACCTGTAGCAAAATATATTGAACGCCAAATTACTTTTAAATTCAAGGATTCAAAAACTCGTAAATAGTTACCGATGCCGTCAGGGTTTACTAAATCTCCTGGTCGAATATTTTCTACTAAACTCAGCTCAAAAATTACTAAGGTTGGCAATACTAATAAAAACAGCAACCATAAACCTGCCGGACCTAGTAAAACTAAAGGGCCTAGAATTTTAGCAAATATTTGACTGATATTATTTTTTGAGTGAGAATTAAGGAAAGCGGGAGCATATGGTTTAGTAGGTGTAGTCATATCAGTTATCAGTTATCATTTATCAGCTCAAGTTAAAACTATTGACTGTATATATTGTGCTTAAGCCTTTACTTAGACTTTAATAACTAAAAAAAGTTCGTAGAATAATCCATAAATAAACTTAGGAATTTGTCTTCTTTCTTCTTTCAATTATTCACTTCTTAATTGAGTCCAATATCTTTCATAAACTTCTTCATATTTACCCAGTGGAGCTAAACTTTCGCACTTTTCAAGAATTGACTCTGGAGGAAATAAAGTAGGGTCTTCTTTTAGTTCTTCTGGTAAGATCTGATAAGCTGCACGAGAAGATGTGGTAAAACTGAGTCTTTCCACAATTTGGGCTGCTATATCTGGCTGTAACATAAAGTTAATCCATTGATAAGCGCCATCTGGGTTAGGAGCATTTTTGGGAATTACTAATGTATCTGTCCACAGGGACGAACCACTCCGTGGGGTGACATATTCTAAATCTTCATTTTCTGGTTTAATTTCTGCAGCATCAGAAGAATAACACATAGCAATTAACAAATCTTCTACTAAAATTTGAGACCGCCAACCATCTGTAGTAAAGGAAGCGATCGCTGGTTTGAGTATAAGTAGCTCTTCATAAGCTTGCTTAATATTTTCTACATTGGTAGAGTTGTAAGAATATCCTAATTTTCTTAAAGCACACCCTATTACCTCTCGCACATCATTCACTAAAGTCATCCGTTTCAATACTAAATCTCGATTTTCCCAGAGATATTCCCAGTCAGTAGGTGGAGTAGATAATAATTTGCTATTGTAAATTAAACCAGTAGTTCCCCAACTTATGGGTACGCTATAAGTATTGCTAGGATCGTATCTTGGGTCTTGAAATTGGGGAAATAGATCGTCTAAACCAATAATTAAAGAATGGTCTAACTCTGTCAGCAAATTTAGAGCAGCCATTTTTTGCACCATATAATCAGATGGATAGATGATACTATAAGCTCCGCCCCCCCCTGCTTGGAATCTAGCTAACATTGACTCATTAGAGTCAAACACATCTGCAACTACTTTTATCCCAGTTTCATCGTAGAAGCGATCTAGCAAATCTTGATCTGTATACCCTGCCCAAGTATATATATAGAGTAAATCTGGATCACTTGGCATTCTGGAGTTAGATTTCACCTCAGCTAATCTCCAACCACAACTAGAAAGGGTTGCAATTGCAATAGTAGCTGCTGACGCTTTCAGAAATTTACGTCTAGAAGTACTAAAATTTTGCTGGTAAGTTAATTGAGCTATATCATTTCGCTGGTATTTCTGTAAATTAGTTGGAGGCACAGTAGTTACAACAAGTTTAAAGTCAAAAGTAAATTTACGTTTTTTAATTGTGTTTAACTATTTTTATAATCTTGGTTCACTTAAAGCTAAACAATTTTGTTTTGACCAGTAGACATAGATAGGAGTGTCTTGGTTAGGCAAAGTTCCTTCTGTATTTGGTTGCCTTACCATTATCTGATCACCTGACAACAGATTTAACTGATAATGTATATGAGTTCCCATATACATTACATTCGTTAACCTGCCTTCAAAACAATTTTCTGATACATCTGGAGAATATAAACTGAGATTAACTTTTTCTGGTCGCACACTTAGGATAACTGAAGCTCCTCCATAGATTTCTCCGTTTTTTCCACTCACTTTTGATTGTTCTATAGAAATCTCCAGACCACTATTTGTCTTAACAACCACGGTGGAGTCACTATTATATTCGATACGACCTTGAAATAAATTTGTATCTCCAATAAAGTCTGCCACAAATGGACTTTCGGGACGCTCATAAATTTCTTGAGGAGAGCCTATTTGTTCTATTCTACCCTCGTGCATCACAGCAATGCGGTCAGACATACTCATGGCCTCTTCTTGGTCATGAGTTACCATGATAAATGTTAACCCTAAATCTCGATGTATATTGGACAATTCCATTTGCATTTCTTTGCGTAGTTTTAAGTCTAAGGCCCCCAGAGGTTCATCTAATAATAGTACTGCTGGACGATTTACTAAAGCTCTTGCTAAAGCCACCCGTTGTTGTTGCCCACCAGATATTTGATTAGGATAGCGATCGGCAAATTTCTCCATTTTGACTAACTGCAAAGCTTGTGCTACTTTTTCCTCGGTTTCGGTTTTTCCTAAACCTTTGATTCGTAGTCCAAAAGCGATATTATCTTTAACGCTCAGATGGTTAAATAAAGCGTAGCTTTGAAAAACAGTATTTACTGGACGACGGTAAGCAGGAGTTTGACTCATAGATTGGCCTCGAATTATTATTTCACCTGCTGATGGGGTTTCAAATCCAGCTATTAAGCGTAACGTGGTAGTTTTGCCACAGCCAGAAGGTCCGAGAATACTAAAAAATTCTCCTTGACTAATATTGAAGTCCACACCCCTTACTGCTGTATGGCCTTCAAATACTTTGAATACTTTGCGCAGTTCAACGTCGTTTTGGGTTTTGGTCAGGGTTGTCCCAATATTCAGTGCAGTTTGAGTCATAATTATTATGCCTTGAGTGAGGAAGATGATTGGGAAATTGGGTTTTTAACTAATTTAAATATTAGATTTTATAGTATTTTAGCTGAAGTTGCTCTTGAGTCTCACACTATAATCTGGAATTTGGTATGAGATGAATCAGCAGTTAATTAAGTAGGTTCGATACCTACTTAAATTTTCAATATCACTCTGAAATTTTTTCATTTGATAACTATAATAAGAGCATATCACTAAACAATATATTGACTAAAAAATCAATTTAGGTAAGCCTAACTAAGTAAACTATAGAATATTTGTGTGTTATCTACTAAAGCTGGAAAGTAGATATAATTTAAGCATTCTCAGAAACCAGGTTTTTTCGTAAATGTTTATTGTTAAAAATAATGATTTAGGACAGTTATTTCTGGTTTTTCTAAACCATATTCTGATAACTGAGAAACTGAAGTGGTGATGGAGCGATCGCTTTTTAAGTTTGTTAGTATATAACAAAAATTATACTGTTTGTAAATCAGCTTTTGTTTCTACAGGTGCAATTATATTCCAGGTTTTTTTTCTGCTTCTTCATCACAAGAAACCGGGTTTATTACCCTTCATAAACCCGGTTTCTGTTTAAGTCCTATGATAATTAATTCACAGCTTAACAATATTCTTCATAAACACCATCAAGCAATAAATTTAAAGCATCTACTGCTGTTGCTGCTGCTGTTAATGCTTCCTGTTTTTGAGCATCAGTTTCACAGAGTTTGACCAATGCTTCTTTTGTGACTTTGCTGTGAATCTCATCAGCTTTTTCATGTACTTTAAAAAAAGATAGAGCTATTTCAGAAGAAATATTATAGAATTCTTTCAAGCCAGCAATTTTAGTACTAGCAACTTGGGGAATTTGTGACTCATAAGCATAAAGAGCAGCTAAGCCTTTAGCAGGATTTTCACTCCGAGCTAATTCCTTGAGAATACTTACAGATTCTTTCGTTTTTGCTAAATGTTCCCGCTCTTTAACTCTGTTTCTTTTTACACCTAAACCTTCAGCAAAACGTAACCATAATTCCGGGTGATTTGCTGTTCCCATTTCTTCTTCAATCAAATTTTCTAAGAGCATTTTCCGAATTTCTAAATCATCACAAGCTGCATGAGTAGCACTAACATAAGTAGGGAAATAATGAACTTGTAGATAATATTCTTGAGCGTACTCTTGCAACATTTCTAAAGATAATTTTCCTTGATTCCACATTTGGTAGAATTCATGCTTCAACAAATGTTGTTTTTCAATAACCTCATCCAGTAGAGAAATGAACTCTTGTGGAGTCATTTGTTTGTCTTCAAGCAACATACTTATTCCCTTAATTAATCGTCAAGTTATAAATACTAGCACAATTTTCTGGCTTGTCAAGAAGATCAAAGATTTTTTTTAAATTAAATTTGACTGTGAATACTTGATTTGTTTATTTGTAATATTAATTATCAAACTTATAACAGATAGAAATAAATATAGCAATCCTATTTTATTGATGTCAAAAATCTTGCCACTTTTTGAGAAAGCGTTTATGCTCCTGACTCAACAACAAAATACCAATAGTAACAATAACAATACCCATAATTTGCAAACCATTAATAGTTTCTTGAATGGTTAACCATGCTAAAATTGCTGTAAGACAGGGATTAGTCGCCCCAATAGTTGCTGCAGTAGTAGCTCCTATCAACTTAATTCCATAATTAAACATTAAATGACCGCTCAAAGTAACAATGGCTGATAGGAAACCACCAACCCACATAGGAGTCCAGTTCAGGTCAGTATTATCTCCCTGCCAAATTAATAAACTTATGGAAGATAACCCTAAAGTAGTAGCAAAACTAATCCAAGTAAAGGGAACTAGGTGTATAGTTTCAAAACTTTTTTGTGCATTTACAGTATAGAGAGCATAAGCAACTCCGGAAGCCAAGCCAAAAATCACTCCAATTGCGTTGTAATCATCAGATGTTGTCTGAGTATAAGGAATAGTTAGAAAAGTACCAACTAACACAACTACCATTATCATCCAGCGAAACTTTGTAGGAGGAATACCCAAAAAGATCCAAGAAAATAGTGAAGTGAATATCGGGTAAGTAAAAAACAGAGTTAAAGCAATTGCAGTTGCAATTATACCAATAGATACATAAAGTAGTGCTAAATAAAGAAACATTAACACTCCACCAAGGAGCGATCGCCCCAACATAGGATATGCTTCATGCTTTCCTAATTCTCTAATATCTTGCCAGGTAAGCGGGTAAAGTTTTGTCGCGAAGGAAGCCATCAATGGAACTACTAACACCATCCGCATAAACATTAGTAGAAAAGAATTTTGTAGGTTAGGTATAACAAATCCACCTGTTTCAAAAATCCCTAAAATTGTTTGTTCATTGAAGAGAATTCTGACAATGACATTTTGGAAACAAAAACAGAATGATGCTAGTAAAACAATGATCAAACCAAACATAGGCTGGGTTTAAATAAATGGTAGTATTTGGACTGAAAAAAATTTGATAGTCCTAACAATACTATAAGAGGTTGTTTGAAAAGTATGAGAGGGAGTAAAAAAGCTCACAGGGGGTAAAGTAAGATTAAGGGTTTCATTATCCTCAAAAAGCGTTGGATAGTTAAGTGCACCTAGGAAGTGTGGAATTGGTATAGACACTTATGTCTTAATGGCTGAGTATTGGCCTCATAACTCCGAGATCATGATTTACATCGCGATGATTCGTCTCATAGTTGGGCATTTAGTATAATTGACTACACCCCTACCCCTTTTCAAACAGCCTCTAAGAAAGTTTTCCTCAGCCTAGGCAAATCAGGTCTTTTAGCAAAATAAAAATCTTATGTCTATCATAAAAAGACACAGCCATTGTTGAGAATTTACCAAAAAATTTGGTTTAAAGCCTCGTCCTTAAAGGGCTACTTTTTAGTTGTTTTTTTGATCTTATCAATTACAGCAACGTACCCTGGTATGTTTACATGTTACAAATTGCTACTAATGTAATATATGTGAAAGTACTGGTAATAGTAGCAGAGATTTGTACTACATTTTCAAGATGATAGCAATATGTAAATATGTGAGCGCTCATTGCTGTACCTATAGTTTTCAAATTTTTGAGGATAGCATATATTTTTGTTGTATCCTTTACTTTCTTATACCCCCAAGGGAATTCGAATCCCTGTCGCCTCCGTGAAAGGGAGGTGTCCTAGGCCTCTAGACGATGGGGGCCTACTCTTTTATTTTTACCTTTATTAGGATAGCGAATCCCTAAATAAATGTCAAGGGGTATGAAAAAAAATCTTCTTCGGCACAATATGGCATGATTCAAATGCTCAGAAATAAGGGTTTAAATCTGCTGCTTGAAATACTCCCAACATAGCTTTTGTTAGTCAACTATTAAGTTTATGACTTTAATTAAACTAAAATTGTTCCTTAGCCTCCAAGGCCATCTGAGCCGATCTTCCATCTTCCTGGTCTCCAAAATACCATAAAACAGCAGCAGCCTCTGCCCGACTCACAGTGTTATCTGGCCTAAATAACCTAGTATAACCAAAAACCCGCCGAATATTAGAAAACTCATTCTTACCATCTGCTAATACTACACTCAAAGCACTAGGGTCAATTCTAGAAGCATCTTGAAAATCCCAAACTGCTTTAACTTTCTCTATTGTAGCTTCTGGTAATGGCTTGCGAAAATCTAAAGGTACCTTCCAAATAATTAAATCTTCACGAGTCAAAAAATCATCTGGGCGAAACTTAACCACATTAACATCCCCAGATAAAGGACTAGGAATTAAACCTGCTTCTGCTAAACCTTGAATTACAGCAAAATCTGGGTCAGTTTTTGGCACATCTTGAAAAATTGGTTTTTCATTTGCTCTAGCTAATCGGATGTGTTTAGCTGGATTATGAGCAAAAATTTTATTATTTGCATTTACTAACCATCTAGCATATACACGCCGACTCACAAGGCTTTGAGGGACAACTATATTAGTTGTCCCATCAGGGTGATATTGATTTTGGAGTTCTTGCTGGGGAAATAGTCCCAACTTGGACAAATCTGCAATGTATGGACGTAACCCTGCAGGCACATCCCTAAAATCTTTTTTCCATACAGGAGACCCTGAAGGTATGGGGGTAAGTGCTGAAGGAATAATATTAGGGGAAGATGGTGTCGGTGTAGATAGTGCTGTCCCTGTGGGAGTAGGCAAAGGTGTGGGCAATGGTTGAATTTCTACTTGGGGAGTTGATGGTAAAGTTGAAATTGTAGGAGATTTAGATTTATCGAGCAATTCCGAGTTAGGAGTTGGGGGAATTTCTAAGGGAATATTGGTGGGAAGTTGTACTGTTTTTTCTGGTTGTTGCTGGTTTTGAGTAGAGTTTTGAGTTAATTGCTTAAAGGGAGGATTATTTTTCAACTGGGGGTCTGCTGCAAAAATTTGTTCTAACTCTTTGCTGGCAGGATTATGGGCACAAGTACTTACAGAAACTAATAAACAAATAGTGAGACTAGCAAATATCTCAGGTCTATTTAATAACATACTTCATGCAAAGAAATTTACTTAGTATTTTTACCGAAAAATTGGGTTTAAAGCCTCGCCCATAAGGAGGCGACTTTTTAGTTGATTTTTTTTCACAGGCTTAGTCCTTCTTGCTTTTTAGTTCACAAGAAATATATTAGTCGCGGGTGGGCTTACCGAGACAAAAAACGGACATTGAGGCCAGCAGCCAGACTACTGCCAAAGTAGCAGCAGCCTGTGAAATGTCAACCCGCCGAGGGGCTACAGCTCGGTTTTTACCCAGTGCCTTTAGGCCGGGGAGGATGTCAATTAAGGAATAAAAATTAAATAAAGTCCAGAATTTTTTTCAAAGAACTCAAATGATATGGAGTTGAGAAAATTTTACTTGTGTAGATCATAAAATCCTCATTCCTAAATCTTTGATTAAGAAGGCAGGAGGGACGGAGGCAGAAGGTGACCTTTCTGAGGGGACTATGACCACTCCTGAACGGTAGCCACTGAACTTTAGTTCAGTGGGGGATCGAAACTCATGCTCCCTTTAGTAGCCAGAAGGTTTGTGCCTTCGGTGTTGGGATAAATCCCTCTTGCCTCAGGCCTTCTGTCTTGTGTCTTTCTTTGTTAAGATTTACTTCATGCAAATGGTCTTGTTTATTTTAGCTTATTTTTTTGCTTCCCCTGTAATCATTCTTTTTTTCCTTCCTCTACTTGTTTCTCAATTGCTTCGTTGTCTTTTAATTGCTTGAGGTGGATAGAACTCACCTGATTAATAAATTTAGCCATAGCATCTCTTGTCATTTTGTAACGTTCCTTTTCTTCAGCATAACGAGGAATTCTATAACCTGGACTTACTCCTAAGAGAAATTTCTCTTTTTCTGCTTCTAAACTTTCTTGAGCTTTTCTAGAAGACAACCAAGTGTCTTCAAAAGGAAATGAAGTTGAAAGACTAGCAATAATAGAAGCAATAGCTGGCAATATTACAGGTAACCACTTTAGCCAAGATGGACTTGCGTTTGACTTCTCAATCAGAACTACAATCGGAGTCACTGCAGAAAAAATTATTGTTATTATCTGCAATATATAGTAAAGATATTTTGTCTGTCTACGAGTATTCTTATTTTCTTCTATTAATCGTTGAGTGTAATTTAAAGCTAGTTCTACTCCTTGGGCTATCTGTGTTATTTTTGGAGAGCCTTCTAGGTGTGCAACATTTATATACATATCTGTTGCCTTAAGTATATTATAATCACTTAATTTTTTAGTATAGTTTCTATGTAACTCCTGATTAACAAAAACAAAAAAAATAAACAAACTAATAGAAACTACTAAAACTATCAATAATTGAACATTACTTGGTAATACAAAAATTGTAATACTTAAGGCAATAGTAATAACAAAAAATAGATATGCAAGTATTCTCAAAAATAGCAAGGCTCTATAAGGGCTAGGTTGCTGATATCTAGAGATATCTACCAAGGAATTGTTTGACTGAAAATCCATTGTTTCAGAACTAATCTGATTTTCCGTAATTTCTGAAGTTTCCATAATTTTTTTGATTCAATAACTATTTAAACATACACTAATTGTGGCAAAAAATCAAGATAAAACTATAGCAATCCTAAATAAGTTGTCCTCATTCAAAAATCAGAAATAAACTCTAAAGCTCTTACCCATTAAACATTCCCCTCAAACCCCCCATACCAAAAAGTGGTAATATTTTGGATACAAATAAAATAGGATTGCTATAGTTTTTTTACCCAGCATGACCTAGGCAAAGCTGAGATATGACAGAAATTTTTTACCTAGTTTAGTTGAATATTTGCTACTCTTGCCATTCCCCAAAAAATAACATCAGGTGTATCTATAACAATTGCAGCTAGTTCAGGAAATAGAGTGGTGAAATGGCTCAATAGTATGGGGCGATCGCCTCCAGTCAATGCTATTTTACTGTCAGGAAATTCTTCTAGCCAAGATACAACGTAATTTTTCATACCTGCCAATATGGTATAAATTACCCCACTTTGAATTGCTGTTGCTGTTTGTTTTGCCCACCGAGTAGGTAATACTACAGGTATATCAGTTGATGGTAACATAGCCGTTCCCCTTACTAAAGATGATAACTGTAATCTTAGCCCTGGTAAAATAGCTCCTCCCACTATTTGTTTTTTGGCATCAGCACCAGTAAAAGTAATTGCTGTACCAGCATCTATAACTAATATCGGCCAACCCAAGTTTGTACCTGCACCTAAAACTGCCAAAGCTCTATCTATTCCTAGGGTAAGATAAAGTCCTTGCAATGGTAACTTATCCAGGGTAATCAGATCAAAATCAGGATAAGTTTGCCAAAGTAATGTTTGCTCAGGAACTACTGATGCTATTAATAAAGGCATTCCATGATTCAAATTTATATTCTTAGCTTCTAATATACCTTTGAGACTTTTTTCTATTGCTTTTTCCTCATTTATATTAGATTTGATTTCTTTTTGTTGAAGATGGTTAGTATCCCAAGTCTTCTGAAGTATTGCATCAGCAAAATAACCAAAATGTAATCGGGAGTTTCCAATCATTAAAGCTAACCATTTTTGATTTTCAGACATAGAAAATTTGAGCTGTGGTTTAGTAAAAGCTCCACAATGAAAACAATAAATTCAGTGTGGGTTGAATGCGCTATTTTTCTATAAAATTATCAATTGATCAACATTGATTTTCTAAATTATTTGGTAAGTTGTCTATTAAATCACTTACAGTCCTTTCCGTTGTTATTAGGTACACCCACGGGGGCAAGATGCCTGTAAGACATGATTTTCACTATTTACCCTGTATATCATTTGCCCGAAATCTGCTGTATTACTTGAATCATCATCTTTTGCTTTTTTTGCTACATATAAACATAACTGATTTAATTTGCTTTCTGTTATACTAATCCTACTTTCTTCGATTTATCTTTAGCGTTTAGATCGACTAAATATAATACTTTCGATTTATTCCAGTCCAACACCTAAACCAAAAGTATATATAGCCACTGCTTTATCTTGGATATTAAAAACTACTTTAATTCCTGTTTTATCGGGATTCATCCATTTATAAGCATCCTTAATTTTATCCTCTTCTTTCGTTTCATTTTGCTGTTCCTGAGCAAATAAACTCTGGCGATAGGCGGTAGTATTGACTTGCATTTCTGTTGCTGCTCTTGATTTTTCAAAAGCTTCTGGGTCAAATTCTGTATCTAATTCTCCTTCCTCTTTCAGAATATTTCTAATTTCTTGATATGTCATTCCTAGCTGCAATTTTTCATACTTTTCTCCTGTAATTGAATAAACTGGTAATGGTTGATTCCAGAAAGGATTACCAAAATTATAAGTATTCATATTTTGCGTTCTAATAGTTACAACTTTCTGATTAGAATCAAAAATTATAGTCATACTTGTATCATCAGGATTAAGCCAAATATATTTAGTAGTATTAGGATTAGTTAAATAATTATCTCTAGTTGGCTGTTTTGTACCTCCATTGCCAATAATTGTTCTCACTTCATCATAAGTCATACCAACTTTTATATTTTCCATATTTACACTTGTAACTACTGGGGGTTCTCGATTTATTCCAAAGTTATTAGTCTTCAAATTTTGAGCAGTTAATTGAATTAACTTATTCTGATAATCAAAGGCGGCAACTATTCCTGTACCATCGTTATTTAACCAACGATAAGCCATTCCAAAATTTTTAAGAGTCGGACTATTATATTCTGTATAAATTTCGCCTTCTCTACCCAATATTTCCTTGACTTCTTGATATGTCATACCAATTTTTAAATTGTCATAATTAGCTTCAGTAATTCGATTAGCAAAAACTGGTTTAAAATTCATAGGTAAGGTATATATCAAACCAGTAATAACTATTGTTAATAAAAAGTTGTTCATAGTTACTATATCAATATTTGTTAGATTTGCTGTTAATATACAAGTAGCCTTCTACTGAGAAAAAGACTAAAATTGTCAATACTATTCTTGGCAATGGATAAATTAGATAAATTTTATCAAAATAATTAGGGTTTGCTGAAAAAGTATTTTTAGAGAGGGAATAGGTAGTCAGGAATTACGATAAATGGCAATTACAGAAGAGGTATTAAGCTAATACTCATTTAAAACGTGTATTAGTAAGCTATAATTTAGAATTTAGAATTTAGAAGGGTTTTTTCTCTGAACGAGGCATATAACAACAAGTCGTTTAAATGCACAAAAGCTTAGTAAGAATTGTCCCTTGTTTTTCTGCCATGGTCAGCCCAAAATTCTAATATACATGAGCTTGAGCTACTGAAAAGCCGGTAATTTTTGCTACCAAAATAAGGCTAAAGCTTTTATTTGCAAATTCTTTGAAAATTAATCAGCAAGCCCTAATTTTAGATATAAAACCCCATATTTTAAGACGAATTTTTTTGTAGGGTTGCTGAAAATCTCTGTTACAAAAACAACTTCTAATTAATTAAATTTTCTCTTCCTTACATCCACTATCAATTAATGTATTTTACAGAACTACCATAGAGTTTAATGATTATTTTTTAGGATATTAAATTGTTCATAATTAATCTTGTTAGAGTCATATAAAGTTTGAGCAATTTCTGTGACACTCAATACTGAGTGGCCTTCATATCCATGGTATTTTAACTTATCTTTTACCCCTCGTTCATGGTCAATAAATACAACAATATCTTCTACTTGTAATCCCACTGATTTAAGTTTATCTGCTCCCTCCATTGCACTATTACCACTAATCATAATATCATCCACAACTACAATTTTTTCCCCTGATTGAAAATGCCCTTCAATTAATCGACCAGTGCCATAAGCTTTTACCTCTTTCCGAGGAAATATCATCGGACGTTCTAGACGTAAAGCTAAACCTGTTGCAGTGGGCAATGAACCATAGGGAATACCTGCAATTCTATCAAATTCCAAATTCTGGATAATTTCAGCATAAGCAGTAACAATTTTATGGAATATTTGGGGAATTGAGATGATTTTTCTTAAGTCTATATAATAGGGGAAAATAGCTCCCGATGCTTGTATATGGTCGCCAAAAATAATACAGCCAATATCATAAAGTTGTAAGATTAAATCCCGATGTGGTTCATGTTGTAAAAAACAAACATCTGGCAACCATAATTCACAGGTTGGACTTCCTTCAACTTTCTTTAGACGTTGTTCATTGATGGTGTTTCTTAAAGTTTCAATAGCACTCTTAGGTTCTGCAGTCCCTAATAATTTTGGGGGTATTGGTAAAAGTAATCCTTCACCATTAATATTCAAACCAGCAGATAAAAGTTGATTTAATTCTTCGGGATTAGTAATATCATTTTCTTCTGCTATATTTTCCTGAATTAGTATTAGTCTTTCTGGAGCAGTTTGTCTAATTTTTGCTAGCATATTTGGCATTATTCCTACTTCTAAACCTAGTTGTTCTGGAGTTGCCCATCTTTGAGCTTCTGCTACTAATTTCAAATAAAAAGGCTGCTCTTGATGAGGATATCTTTGTAATATTGCTGCTGAAGCATTTGCTGTGGCACAAAGTAGAAAAACTGCTTTACCTGGATAAAGTAAAAAAGGTGCAACTAAATCAAGTCCTGTATAGGGTAAAATTGTACAAGCATCTACTTGCCAATCTGCAAATATAGTCTGAGCAAATACTGTGCTTGTCTTTAAGTCACCGTGTTTAGCATCTAAGATAATTGGAATTTCAGAAGGAATACTTTTTAGGGTTTGCTGAAGTAGTTGTAAGCCTGGTATGCCAAAAGATTGATAATAGCCTAAAGAAAGTTTATAAGCACATACATATTTTTCTGTTTGAGTTATTAAAAAATGGAGCCATTCCCACCAATGTTGAATTAGTTCTTGATTATCTTTTTCTGGAGGGTTAGCAAATAAAGATTTTTTAGGAATTTTTTGTTGAGCAGCTTCTGTGGGTAAACTTTCTGGATCTGGGCCTAATTCGAGGTAAAGTAAACTTTGATTGCGTTCTATGCTGGTTAGTAGTTTATCAAAAAAGTTCATAATAGTTTCTCCTCAGGACTTAGGCACTATAGCTATAATATGGTACATTTTTGGTTATTTTTCAGATATTGCTGATACAGTTAGTGCCTGATAATATTAAAATCTTGTATACTATCATTTTATATTAATGGTTTATTATGAATACAAATACCCGTCACTATCACATTACCACTTTCGGCTGTCAAATGAACAAAGCCGACTCTGAACGCATGGCAGGTATCCTAGATAATATGGGTCTCATATCTTCGGAAGATCCCAATAAAGCCAATATCATTCTATATAATACCTGCACTATTCGCGACAATGCTGAACAAAAAGTCTATTCTTACCTGGGTAGACAAGCAAAACGTAAACATAAACAACCAGACCTCACTCTTATTGTTGCTGGATGTGTCGCTCAACAGGAAGGGGAAGCACTACTGCGACGAGTTCCTGAACTAGATTTAGTTATGGGACCTCAACATGCTAACCGTTTGCAAGATTTATTAGAACAAGTATTCAATGGTAACCAAGTAGTCGCTACTGAACCAATTCATATTGTGGAAGATATTACTAAGCCTAGACGGGATAGTAAAATTACTGCTTGGGTAAATATAATTTATGGTTGCAACGAACACTGTACCTATTGTGTTGTTCCCAGTGTGCGTGGTGTGGAGCAGTCTCGTACACCTGAGGCTATTTGCGCTGAGATGGAAGAGTTGGGGTGGCAAGGTTATCAAGAAATAACATTGTTAGGACAAAATATTGATGCTTATGGACGGGACTTACCGGGAGTGACAAAAGAAGGGCGTAATAAATACACGTTCACAGATTTGCTTTACTATGTGCATGATGTACCAGGTGTTGAACGCATTCGCTTTGCGACAAGTCACCCCCGCTATTTTACAGAACGTTTAATTAGAGCTTGTTCTGAGTTGTCTAAGGTTTGCGAACATTTTCACATTCCGTTTCAGTCTGGAGATAATGAATTATTGAAGGCAATGGCAAGGGGTTACACTCATGAGAAATATCGCCGCATTATTGATAAAATTCGGGAACTGATGCCGGATGCTTCTATTAGTGCTGATGCAATAGTTGGGTTTCCTGGG
>JAKQYF010000005.1 GCA_023356535.1 Trichodesmium sp. MAG_R03
ATTCAAATAAATTTGCAACTGTCTTACTGTTATATTCATTAATTTTGATGTTATGTCTAGGAACCATGTAATCAATATCAGCCTCATTTAGTATCCAATAGTTTCCTCTGCGAACTTTCTCAAGAATTACTTCTTGAACACTACTTCTATCTGCTGCCGAAACCTCCATAGCATTTTCTAACAAAGAATGGGGATTTTTATTATATTCTGATATCAACTGAAGAGTGAGCGAATCTGTAAGCTCTTGATTATCAATTGGAATCTTTACTTCCTGATTTTCTTGAGTATGGTTTGTTTTATTTTGTAGGTTCCTCCATTCAGTATTCCAGTTTTTAGACATTTTTTGTAATTTCTCATAAATATCCTCTACTTTATCGTCTAATTCAAAAATAAGTTCTTGAGTGTCGAAATTACCAGTGGAGCTAACAGTCTCGTTTCCTTGCTGAGTTAACTTCTCCCTCCTTCGAGATTTCCATTCCTCAGCCGATAACCTTAATATTATTATTGCTAGTACCAAAAGTATTATCGTTAATATTAGTAGTGAATTTTTCAACTGATTTAATTCATTAGAACTATTTGTAAATTTATCATTTGTTGCCTTAAAATAACTTTTTAACTGATTTAATTCATTAGAAATATTCTTTAATTCATCTTTTAATTTATTTATTTCTATTTTATTATTATTAGCTATAGATGCTTTATTATTTGTAACTCTCAAAGAACCTTTCAACTTATCTAATTCATTAGAAATGTTTTTTAATTCATCTTGTAATTTATCTATTTCTATCTCATTATTATGTGTTTTTTGAGTATCATTCAAGCTTTTTTCTAAATTTTGACTATAAAAACTTTCTTTTTGTTCTTTGCTTGGTGAAGCATTTGCTGTTTCGAGGCCACAACTAACTAACAAACCAGGAATTAAAAACAAAGATAGCAATAACTTTATGTCACTATTTTTCCACATAAAAACTCATTTTTTTATTTAATAGAAATTCCCCAAAAAAGTTCTGATACCCTGATAGCACTCTTCCAAAATTCGTATTTTTGGAGAGGTATAATAAATAAACTGATAAACTTTCATATCCTTTTCACTGCACAATTATCTAATTTAGAATTGAATTCCCCAAGAGATTCCAATACCCATTAATAAAATTGCAGTACACCAAGTTCTACAAGCTGCCAAACTTCACCTCTAGATACATAAGAGACTATCGCTGGCTTTATTAGTTTAAACCCGGAATACTCAGACCGATATCCCTGACACTCAAATAAATTTCTAACTGTCTCCAAGTTATATTCATTAATTTTGATGTTATCTTTAGGAACCACATAATCAGTCCCGCCCTCATTTAATATCCAATAGTTTCCCCTGCGAACTTTCTGAAGAATTACCCCTTGAGCGCCACCCAGACGACGTTGGTCAATACTTTGGTCTGCTTCCGAGACCTCTATAGCATTTTTTAATAACAAACGGGGGTTTTGCTCATAAGTTGATATGAAATCAAGACCTGACGAACCAGAATATTGATTGGTAGATGTTTGTCGATTCATTTGAGTCTCTGCTATTACTTGTCTTGCTGGATAATTGGTTGTTCTTGGAGCTTCGTAACTTCGAGCTACATTGCTCGAAGTCATTACTTGCCGATTTTGTTGGGGCTGGTTTATTTGATTTTCTAGGTTTCTCCATTGAGTCTTCCACCAATTAGAAATTTCTTGTAATTGCCTAGAAATTTCCTTTACCTCATCTTCTAATTGAGAAATAAGCTTTCTATTATTGGCATTATTATTGTATTGAGTCTTTACTTGCTGATTTTGTTGGAGCTTGATTATTTGATCTTGTTGCTTCTTCGACAAATTCGATATTTGGTCTAATTCCTTAGAAATATTCCCTACTTTATCACTTACTGCAACAATAAATTCTTGAGTATCATAATTACCAGTTAAGCTAGCAGTATTATTTATTTCCTGAGTGGGTTTCTTCCTTTTTAGAGATTTCAATTCCTCAATCAATAATTTGAATATTATTGTTGCTACTACAAATATTATAAAAACGAACATCACTAATATTAGTAGAAAAATTTTCAACTGATGTAAGTCCTGATAAATGTTTGGTAATTTATTATTTAAGTTCCTTAAGTTCTTGATTTCTTCCTCATGCTTATCAACTCTAGCTACTAATTCCTGATAGCTTTTTTCCAAATCATCCCTTTTTTTAGTTAATTCATCTGCGTCAGGGGTGACAGATGAAGGTTGACCAGTAGCTTGACCAAGATCAGTAATTTTCCTTTTTATCTCCTCGCTGTTTTTTTTCAATGAATCATTTATTTTATTTGCAGTAGTTTCACCTAATCTTCCAAAATTATCTGATTTTTGATTTTGAACAATACCCAAATCTATTTGGATTTCACCAATTGCCTCTGTACCTCCATTCTCTAAAATTTTGCCTAATCCATCTTTTAGTATGTCAGTTATTTTTCTAATGTCTTGGATCTTGGTATTTATCTCATTAACAATTGTATCTAAATTTTGTTGATTCCCAGTTTTAACAATTTTCTTTCTATACTCTGTAACTTTTATTTCTAGTTCCATTAGTTTTTCATGCACTTCAACACTGTTTAATGATTCCCTTATACTGGCATCATTTTTTGTCGCAGCAACTGTCTGCATAAAATTGTCTAATGACGTTTGAAATTGCGTGTGAGTTTTTTTAACATCATTAAAGCTTTGCTCTAAATCTTCTGTTTCGTTTGAAATATTTGATGTGTTACCGTTATTAATATCATTTTCTGAGTTTGTTGGCGCACAAGCCACCAAAGAACCAGACATTAACACCAAAGCCAGCAATAAACTGTATATTCTTTTCCAATTGTGTATGTTTTTCCACATAATAACTAACCTCTTAATTCGATAAATTAATCAATAAATTCAAGTTTTCCTAGCTCGGACAGTTGCCATTTTTCTTCTCCAATAGAAGAAACTTTAGCAGGTTTTAATAGTTCAAATTTACCCTTTTCAAATTTATCCTTATATTCTTCGCTATTAGCACCTTCACACTCAAACAATTTTTCCACGATATTGCTGTTATATGGATTAATTTTTATCGTATCGCTAGGAACTAAATACTGTGCAGTACCTCGTTTTAATATCCAATAGTTACCCCTACGCTCTTGTCCCAAGACCAGTTGGCCAACACCTAAACGACTATTATCAACACCCTCTTCTGTGGCTGAAACTATTATTGCATTTTTTGATAAAAAAGCACGTTTTTCTGGGTCGTTATAGTCTTTCAACAACTGTTCTTCCTCACTCAGAGGTGATTTGTCTTCCTCCTCTGCTTCTACGATGGTAGCTAATTTTGTAGTTGTTTGTTGTTTTCCTGGCTGAATTACTGTTATTGTTGATGGGAGATATTCTGGATAATTTTGTATCCATCCTCCCAACAGACTAAAGATCTCTTTGATTGGCTTCAACTCCTTTTCCAACTGTCGTTGCAACTCCTCTTTTAGTTCTGATATCTGGTTATTAATTTGGTCAATTTCTTCTCTTTCTGCTTGTAAAGAAGTAGTATTGTCTTTCTGGTTCTGAGCTAGTTTTTGCAACTGAGATTGCAATGGTGCTAACATTTTATTCAATTGCTCTTTCATGTTATACTCTAGGTGAGTATATTTCTGCTGTACTTGCTCTAATTTCTCCAATCGTCCAGCATAAGCGTTAAACGATTCATACAATTCTTTTATAGAAGATAACATTTGCTGCTGCAAATTCTCCTCATCTACTTCTGGCGTCTCATTCTGAATTTGATTACCCTTTTTTTCTTCCTGTAAGTTTACCCCCGGTTGCCGAGAATCATAATTGTTTTGCAATTGGGAAGCATTTGCTGATGTTTCTATGATATTTTCAAATCCTTGAGGCTTCTCCCCAGTCAAACTATCTAAGAGAGAACTACCACAATTCCAACAAAATTTATCGCCCTTTTTTACTTCAACATCGCAATGTGGACAGTTACTCATATTTCCTACTAAGCTCCTTAACTTTTCTAAAATAGTATGTTGCGACAAATTGTTAAATCATTTTTACAGCCACAGATTAAAGCTATCTAACGCATCCTAACAATAACGCAAATTATACGATCGCGGATTCAGACATATCTAGTTATTAGTATCCCTAGAACTCAAAGATCTAACTGCAAGTCTCCAGACTTGCAGCCAGAATTAGACTACCTATTTACCTGCCCACTCCTTAGCTAAAACCTTCAACAGAGCCTTCAACCCCATAATAAACGGGGGTTCCACACGAATATCATCAGTTTCCCCCTTCATATTCAACAAAACGTTCGTCAACTCCCTCTCCGTATCCCGCCAGAGACTCTGGTTATAAGTCGATTCTGGTTCTGCACCTGGTTCATCTCCCAATTCATAATCCTGTAGAGGGAGAATTTCCTCAATCTTCAACTCCTTCAAAGACCCATGAAAATCGTCTAGAAACGTTCTTAACTGTATTAACTTGGGAATCTCTAACTGCTGAATATTCCCCTTAAACTCCAAGCGGTCTCTCCATTCAATTGACTCTCCATTAATTTCACAATTTTCTCCCGCAATCAACAGATCTTCAGTTTTCGTATCCAATCCTGTCAACCGAGTACGACCCAAGACTAAACCGCAAGCCACCTCATCTTTTGGTCTCTGAGTCAATCGCGTTCTTTCCAAGATGCGATCATTAAACCCAGAGCCTTTAGTCAACATCTGACTCAACAGATCGTTAACTTCCGAAGAAGGAAGAAACTTACCTCTTTCAGCCAACCAATTTAACAGTCGAGAACCATTTCCCCCGATATAAACCGGAGTAATTTCGCGAGTTTGGTATTTTCCTTCGTCTTGCAGAACTCCCAAGATTATCCCCACATAGTAGTACAATCCGCCCATACCAATTGCCATCAATTGGAGCAAACCTTGGAATTTCGGATCGTCTTCTGCAAAATCTCTTTTATTTTTCAGCCAATTTTCGCTTTCCAGACGCAGAAATACATCCAATTTTGAACTGAACTTATCTTCAGTTAATCGATCCCACTCTTTCAGATTCTGCTCGAATAGCTGGGCGAAAAAATTTGGATTTAATTCCAAGAAATCCGATAACAAATGACGACCAGCTAGTAAAACTGAACATTGATGAATGAGCTTGTTTTTGTACCAAACCGAAATATCTGAAGTACCACCTCCCATATCAATACAGGTTGTTCGGATTAAATCATGTTTTTCCTGGTCTGCAAAATATTGAGCGATCGCTAAACTCTCACTTTTGAATAACCCTACGTCATTTGGTTCAGGGCAAATATGTCTAATTCCAGTTTGAGCTTGAAGTTCCTCAGTCAAATCTTGCCAGGTCTTAGCATACCGATTTTTGTCACGACGAGAAAAAGCAGTAGGATAGGAAATACACCACTGAATCTGTTGGACTCCTTCTTTCGCAGCGATCGCGCTAATATGCAAAGCTAAGTGTTTCAAAAACAGCTTATTGGGGAGGTAATTTTTCCACTTCAGGTCTGTTTCTATCCACCCCCGGAGCGGTTCAAACCTGTTGCGATCGGGAACATAAATCCTGCCATCAATAATTGGGAAATCTAAGCTTTGCGTCTTGTCTGGTTTCCCCCTAGTCGTCAGCACGCTAGACAAGGGTAACGGTTTGTCAGCAGGAATAAAACTTTCCGGGACAAAGTATTCAAACAATACAGGCCTCCGCGTTTCTGTCAAAACCTCTGTCACCTTCAAATGCAAGTTCTCCAAATTCAATTGCTCCGATAAATCGTTGCTATTAACATAAATATTGGTGAAAGAAGTCCCGAAATCTACCCCCACTTTCCATCGATCTCCTAACCTAATTTTCTCTGGGCTTTTCAGTAGAATCAAACCGATAGAATTTCTCGAACTATCCTGACATTCAATAAAACTAGGAAATTCTTCTAGGTGAGTTATTTGATAAGCACCCCTGCCATCTACAAAAGGATGATGTTCTTTCGCTTCCGGTAGATAAACCTGGAAAGTACCCTCTCCATGTTCAGCATCGTAATAAAAAGCATAATAAGAGCGCCATCCCTCCGCTTGGAAATTAGGCCACACTTCCAATACCGGCACTTCCGGCAAAGCATTTTCCTCTTTGATCGGATAATCTTTGGAAACCCGATAATTTTTAGGCTGCCGAGGGTCATCTTTCATCCCCGACAGAGGCAAATCTAGGCTTACTCGCACTTGAGGCCCATCGTTGCTATTTATTTGAGCAAGCTCAACCTTCGCAATTAAATCTTCCGGAGTGAAATAGTCTAGGAGTATGGGATTAAGGGGTATCAGGGGCGTGATGGTTTGACCCTGAAAAGTTAACTTCGTCCCTGACGGTAGGAAAGCTCCCGGCAAAGCATAATCTTGGTCTATAAACTGGAATTCTTCCAGAAATAACTCCTTAGATTCCTTCCACTCAACATCTTGCCAAGTAATTCTACCGTTACGCAAGTCTTGTATTTGTAGCGAAGCCAGAGTTTGCTCTTCGTGTATCCAAATATCTTGAGGTGGCTTTCCCCAAGCTGGAGAAATTTCCTGGTCAATTATCAATAGAGGTTTTGCTTGTCCTTTACCTTTACTGGGAACTACGCGAACCCAAGAAGACTGAGACTCAGATTTCACTGGAAGATTAATACCTTCCAACACCCCTCGGTTAATGGCCACACCAAAAAACTGAGGATTATTGCTCAAGTTGAGGCGCTGATCCGGGCGAGACCCCAAACTATTTCGGAACTCTTCTAGCAACCCGCTAATAGAATCAATTGCTTCTGCTTCACCCCTGTAATTGCCTAAAATTCCCTGCAGATTTTCTAGCCAGCGCCAAAGGAGTGCCTTCTCGCTGACATTGAGATGTGGTTGAGGAGACTCCAACTGACCCGTCAGTTTGTTCCACCAAGGCAGGCCATCCCATTTTCCTTCTTCAGAGGGGGCGACAATGGTACTCGGCGTACTAAGACCCACAGGTTTTTCGTTCCACAAAAATATATAAACGTCTTGCCAGGGGTTTTTGGCATCTAGGGCATACAGGGCATTAACTGGATCGGGGAGGAGTTCATATAGAGAACGGGCAAAAGGGTTTTTGTCTCTCTCTACCCCCAAGTCCAAAAATTGAGCAGTTATGGGAAACCGTCGTACTTCCGCCAGAGCAAGCGCCGCCAACATTCCCTGCCACTGTTGGACCATTTCGGTCCGGATGGGATAATAGGGATTATGTAAAGCCATCTCCATAGATAGGGGACGAGCCCACATAGTCGGTACGGAACTAACGCTTTTCACCGCTCCTGGAGCTTTATAATCCAGACTAGAAGCCACATCTTGAAAAGCTTTTTTTTGTTGAGCGTCCCATTTACCAGGAGTATCGCTAGCTCTAACATCGCTATCCCGCTTTAACTTGGGCAGGACTAAAACGTAACCCTTGTTAACTTGTGTTCCTGTCATTTCAGTTATCAGTTATCAGTTATCAGTTATCAGTTATCAGTTATCAGTTATCAATTCTTCTCTTCTGGCTGAAACCAGAAGCTTGAAATATTAATTGATAATGAATAATGAATACTATCTCTAATTATTACTCTGCTGATTAAATATCAAAGCATTTACAAATAAAAGTTTTAGCCTTTTTAGGTTGAAAAAAGTGCGCCTGTTTCAGCTATTAGAGCTGCAAAAAGTTAGCATAAAAGGCAGACAAGGGGCAAAAAACTACTCCCACACTCCCGAGAAAAACTTTTTTAGCGAACCCTAATTATCCATTATCCATTATCCATTATCCATTATCCATTATCCATTATCCATTATCCATTATCCATTATCCATTATCCATTATCCATTATCCATTATCTATTATCCATTAAATTCTAGAGGCCATGTATACGGACTTAGCCAGTCCTACAGTTCCATCGGGTGCGGTTGGCTTAAGTCCTTCCTTGAGTTTTTTCACTGTATCTTGCTTTTTTTTGCCTTCAGCGCGACTATCGTCAATTATTAGATTTGGCAGATCGTCTCCTACAAATCTTCTTCTCTTGGGTCCGAAAGCATCGACTTTAAATAATGCAACATTATCTCCTTCACACTGATGTAGAGAGTATAACCAACGCAAATAATCTTGACACCATTCATTAATTATTCCAATAGCTTTCTGTTGGTCATCATCTGAAAATTCTGGTAATGGTCCCCCCGATTTGCCCCCAGCTTGGAAAAAGTCCATCAGCCAAGGTGCTAATCTTCCCCAACGACTATTTTTGGCATTTTTAGCCTCTTCTAATTCAGGAGCAATTTCGGCTAGCCATGTAAAAGCAAATCTAGTAGCATTCATTAGCTCTTGTTGGACTTTTGCCCTGTCTGGGATATCGTCCCAGGAAATAGTGCCAGTCTCTTTACGAGTCATCAATACTACAGATCCTTTAGGTGTGGATGAATCTTGCAAAAATTTACGGGCAGCCAATGCAGCGTATAGTTCTAGGAAGTGGGGGTCGTTACGCTGACTATCTTTACCGATACTAAAGTTGACTCGGGATAAGTTTTGATTGCCCAAGAGATAAACTTGGTCGAAGATTTCTTGACCTTGAGTGACATAATAACGGAGAGCAGCTTCTGTGTTCAGCAAAAACTGCTCAGAGCGAGCGTATACTCCATCTGGGTTTTCCCCGGGTTGTGGAGAGAAGCCAAAATAGGGTAGTACGAAGAGGCAAGCGGTTTGGACACGATCGCGCACCCTAATTTTTTTCAACTTATTATCAATCAAACGAGCAATCGTCGGTAGTCCAGAAGCTCCTGTTCCCCCAAAGATAGAACCACACAGAAAAATTTTCGGCTCTTTGCCGCTACCCGTGTCTCCCTGAATTTCCTCGATCAAGCTTCCCCAAGGCTTTTCATCCAACTTGTCCAAATCTACCTGACTCATCACCGCTGCACCAATGGCCGGTCTGCCCCGAAATCCTACATCTAAGTTGGCCTCTCGTTCTTCCCTCGTGTAAAGGACATCGAACAAATTGGCCAAAGTCGGTTGATTTTGCTTGATCGTGTTGTAGTTAAAAAACGTTCTTAGTTCTTTCTCATCAGTAAAAGGGGACCAATTATCGAAAGATTCGATTTTGCTTTTCATCCACCCACACTGTGTTTTGTCCCCAGTAGGCATCAAATCATAAGTTCTTTTATAGATACTGATGCTAGTCCTAGCACGAGCCAGATTTCCATTAGTTTCATCTGCATCTACAAATAAAACCTTAATGGGCTCTTCAGTAAACAAACCTATAGCAGCTAATTGAGCTACTGCTTCAACACATTTAGCCCCCGTTCCACCAATTCCAATTAGATAAAGTCCCATAATTATTCCCTAATAAAACGACGCAAGTGAATTGAACCTGGGGGAACAAACTTTAAACTCCCAGGAGTACTGGTTGCAGTTGGCAACCAAAAAATCAATAAGATGTCCAATACAAAAAAGATAGTCAAAAACACAAGTGTATCATTACTACCTTGAAAAAAGCCTATGGCCACACAAATACTCAATACGGGAAATAGCAAAAATATCCACCACGCTACCATCCACCGGGCCACTTCTTTAGCTTGGTGAGCTTTTGCGTTGGCGGTTATTAAATACCAAATTATAGTTGACATTACGGACACTACAAAAACTACAATGCCTCCAGGGGTGTAATAATTATTTATCCAAGTCCCTACATCAATATCTGATATTCTTAGGATTCTGCTTTTATAAAGAAAAGGTTGTGCTAGGAACATTACGAATAATCCTATCAGGCTAAAAATAATGATCCGAATAATTTCCGATGCTTTCATTGAATCTCCTATCAGTTTCAACTATTTCTATTGCATTCCGCCAAGTAGATTTATCCTGGAGTTTATAATTTATCGCCATATTTTCTTTATTTTAATTATTCATCAACTTTCAACCCTTTGCACAAAAATATTCACATTTAACTGCACCATTTTCTTGAGTTTGATAAATTTCTAATTTGGATAGAAGTTTTTTACGAGAAGCGCTCATGATGGTTAGGGCTAAAAGAATATCAACAGGACTTACGCAACGGTACTACCTATAGTGGCAATATCTTAAAAATTACAAACTTATGCACTATATATAGATTTAAGGAGTAAGTCCTGATCAAGTAATAGATAAATAGAGTAATGAACGCCATTTTATTTTGGTCTTTTGTGCTTATACTTTTATCATTTGGCAGAAATTAACTGGAGGATTACAGAGGCGAGGATTACAGAGGCGATGGGCCAATAAACCTTTAAAGATATTTACGGATGTTTTGGAAGCTTTTCCTACAGCTATGTCTTTCCATTTTTTTGATTGGTTGGCTAATAACCGTAACGTATTTACCTCTCACAGAGAAAGTTTTGGTTATATCTGGGCTTAAAAGCTGTGTAAGCCCCAATAACTGAAGTTACTAAATATCAAGCATTTGCTCGAATCAATAATATTTATAAATCAGGACTTACACAGAACCAATATATCTAGTAGGGGTTAACAGCCGTTAACCCCTACATATGGTGTATATTTTCATATTTGGCGTAAGTCCTGTAAATATAAAATTTAAATATAGCAAATTTTCTGGTAATTGGAATTACGCAGTACCACTATATAGGGCTTGCTGAAAAAGTCTTTTTCAGGAGTAGGAAACCCACCTCTAACATCTCCCAGGATGAGAAGTAGGGACGTTGCATGCAACGTCCCTACAGAGGAACGAGAAATTGGTAGAGGTGGTAGTAGGATATATTTGTCCCTTGATTTTTCTGCCTAGGGAACGCCCAAAATACCAACTTTTTAAGCTCTCAGGACCGAAAACTAGACACTTTTTTCGAGTTTCAAAATGCTAAAACCTTTATGTGTCAATACTTTTGAATTTAATCAGCAAACCCTATATATGGTGCATAAATTCGTCTTTCTCAAAACATTTCCACTACAATTGGTGCCATTGCTTAAGTCCTGTTAATCTTTGATTACTGGCTACTGATTGATATAATTGATAGTAACTATTTTTCCAGATGTAGCGACCATCTTGATAATTATCAGCCTGAGCACTTTCAAGAAAGTTCTTCAGGCGATCGCTATAATATTTACGGGACTTACACAAAATAGACGCAAAAAACAGACTCAAATATAGGTAGACACAGAGAGGTAATTCCTTGAACAGCAATAGTTCAAGCCACCTGTTAAGGCTTTAATGTAATTCCCTTGCCTAGAATGGCTTTTCCTGCGAAGTGCTACGCAAACAAGCATTTTTCTCCCCAAAAAATGTGTAAGCAAAAAAAATTAGGGTTTGGAAACCAAACCCTTACCACTACCATTTAATGCACCAATTCGATCGCTCGCTTAGTCAAAGTCTCAGCAGTCAAACCATTAAAAGCCATCACCTGACCAGCACTAGAAGCAGTCTCCCCTCTACGCCAAGCAAAAGTATCTCGCTTAACCTGACTCCGTAACATAATTGGTTCCAACATCAAACTCGCGCCACCAGTTACACCAATTAAAGCATCACCGCCGAATAACTTATCAAAACCAGCATCATCCAAAAATCCGCCATCAGCTTCAGAGCAAGTATCCCAACCCGTATCCTGGGGACGGTACAAACGCCGGGGATTAATTACTGAAACTATCCGCACCCCAATACCTTTAGCTTCCAAATAGGCAGCAGCTTCAAATACTGGAATTAATGGCAGATCTCCCACCACTGCAAACACAACAGTCTGACCCCCTGAGAACTCCTCAAGAATAATAGCACCATCCCGTAACCCTTGTCTTGCCTGTTCAAAAGTAGTCCGAATAGGTAAAGGTGACTTACTAGCAGTAATAGTCACACCCTTATTTTTAGTACTCAGCGCCCAGTCATAACAAACTTGAATACTATTAGCATCCGGTGGGAACAAGGCAAACACATTCCCATTCCTCATCATAGCTGCAAAATAAGCCTCAATTTCTGGCCGTTGGTGGGTCCAACCATTGCGCCCCTGTTCTAATGCTCCAGCAGTAAATAATGTAATAGTTGAAGGAGTAGAATGACGTAATTCTGCCATTGCTTGAGTAACAGTTTGCCAAATAGGTACCCCGTTAATAGCAAAAGATTCATAAGAACACCAAACTGTCCGCGCTCCCATCAAAGCCAAAGCTGCAGCCATTCCAGCACAAGCATCTTCGCTCAAAGGTTCATAAACCTGACCTTTCGGACCTTGGAAATAAATATCATCGGAGGTGGGGTGAATAATTTTCAATGCTTGGTTAACATTATTAATACCTGATGCAGCGTTACCATCAGCATTTGTTAGCAAGAAATGAGGGTCTTTTTGACCGACATGAGCTATTAATGCTCCCATTGCAGTCGTGGCAACTTTGGGGTCACCACCAACAACATATTCTTCTAAAGGTAGTTGACCTAATTCTGTTAGTGGATACTCAAATTCAGTAACAACAGTTTTCGATGCGGGACCTCCACCAGCACGTTCGCAATTTTTCCGTACTAACTCCCAACCTACTACTGGTAAGGCACGTTCTTTGAGAGCATTGATAATTTGGGGACTATCGAGGGTGTCTTTTGGATAGAGGTTATGAGATTTTGAACCTCTGGCGTGAACCCCAGCTCCCTTAAGTTGTTTGATAATAAAAATAGTCAGTTTGCCACCAAGAGCAGATTTTGCTGCTTTGTCAACATTTTCTAATACTGCTTTAGTAAATTCTAGACGTTTTTCCAATGAGAATACACTACTATCAACATATTCACCTACTTGCTTTTGGTCGTCAAAGTCTTTAGCATCTACCAGTATAACTTCTGCAAAACCGTTGCCTTTCCAGTAGGCTATCATTTCTGCATTAGTTTTTGTGGAAACCATGCTATGATGTTCTTGACTATAACCGTTCCACACTAATACTGGTAAAAAGTTGGTAACATCAGGATAAGCAGTATTAAAGTGGGCCATACTGCTAACTGGATAGGGTTCCCCTATACCACCGTCTCCGAGGGTGAAAGGAAATAGGGTGTCGCGATGTAATAATGCTGCTGCCATGGCAAAATGTTGTCCTTGCCCCAGTGGCCCTGCAGGATTTAAAAGTCCTGGAATATAGCCAGATAGATGTCCAAGGAGTCCGTGCATTTCCCGGAAGCGATCGCGCATTTGTTGGACAGTAAAGATCTCCATATCTTCTAGGGAGCGATCAAGAAATACGGCGCTATAAAATCCAGGGGCATGATGTCCAACTTCCGTGAGAATATTTTTGTAGCCTAACATTACTAAGGCTGCATAAGCTTCGGCTTGACTGGCGAAACCACCAGGGTGTCCTGATGCTTTGCTACCTGTTACTTGTAGCATTAAGTAACGGAGGGCATCAGCGTAGAGGAGGGTTTGATATACACCAGTAGGGTCACTTGGTGAGGCGATAGCTTTACTTCCTTCTGCTATTGCTGGTGTTTTACCGTAGGTTTCAAAATCAGGCCAAGTTTCTCCAAAATATTGGATACCTTCACAAAAATCTGGCACTGTTGTTGGCCTTGGGGTTGTTGCAGTCATAGCAATATTCCTGTATTTTTCTCTTTATTATTTCAGCTTAAGAATAATTTAACATCTACGGGGTATCGATGTTAATTCCTTTTACTTTAGGTAGTAATAAGTTTGAGCAATATTTGTTGAGTTGTAGCTCATCCAAAACTTACGCCAAGAAACTAATTGTAGTGTAAATATCTGGAATAATTATCAGAAATACACTATATATATAGGTAAGACGTAAGTCCTGTACAATTAAGAATATGACAATGACACAACTACCAGGTCCAAAAGCTCCTGCTTTGATTCAACTCCTCCAGTGGGTGGCCAACCCCTTGACATTTATGGAAAAATATGCAAAGCAATATGGCGACATATTTCAAGTAAAATTAAATCGCCCAATGGTATTTATTAGCCATCCCAAGGCCATTGAGGAAATTTTCAAGACAAACCCAAAACAGTTCGACTGTGGTGTGGGAAATCAATTGTTGCGACCATTGTTAGGAGATCGATCCCTGGCTTTGCTAGACGGTACTCCTCACAAACGTCAACGTCAACTCTTGATGCCACCTTTTCACGGGGAAAGGATGCAAGCTTATGGTAAGTTAATTTGTCATATCGCTGGGCAAGTAGCTAACAAGTGGGAAGTAGGGGAACGATTTTCTATGAGAAAATCAACTCAAGATATATCTTTGAAGGTAATATTACAGGTAGTTTTCGGTTTAGATGAAGGAGATAGATACGATCAAATAGAGCAAATTTTGAGTGAAACTCTAGAGTCCTTGGGTTCCCCCTGGAAAGCAAGTATGTTATTTTTCAAGTCTCTCCAAATAGACTTGGGTGCCTGGAGTCCTTGGGGTAAATTTATTAGACAACGGCAAAAATTTGATGAGTTGCTGTACGCAGAAATTTCTGAACGCCGTCAAGAACTTGAACTGACAAGAAATGCAATAGCACAGCCTTCCAGCTCTTGCTACAGGTATGACATTTTGACAATGCTTTTGTTGGCGCGGGATCAAGAAGGGCAACCCATGAGCGATCTAGAATTGCGGGATGAATTGATGACATTACTATTTGCTGGACATGAAACTACAGCAACAGCCTTAGCGTGGGCGTTTTACTGGATTCACCACCAACCAGAAATTTATAATAAGCTATTACAAGAACTGGAAGACTTTGGAGATAACCCAGACCCAATAGCAATTATCAAACTTCCGTATCTCAATGCAGTTTGCTGTGAAAGCCTGCGTATCTATCCAGTGGGAATGCTGACATTTCTACGAATACCCAAATCACCAATAACAATAATAGATAAAACATATCCACCAGGAATAGCTTTAGCTATTTGTATTTATCTAACTCATCACCGAGAAGATTTGTATCCTGAACCAAAGAAATTTAAACCCGAGCGATTTTTAGAACGTCAATACTCCCCTTCTGAATTTTTACCTTTTGGCGGTAGTAACCGGCGTTGTATTGGGGCAGGATTTGCCATGTTTGAAATGAAACTTGTATTAGCAACTATTCTTAGACGTCACAGTTTAGCATTGGCAGAGAAGCAACAAGTAAAACCAGTACGCCGCGGTGTAACTTTAGCTCCAGCGGGTGGGGTGAAAATGGTGATGACTGGGAAACGTATGCAGGCATAAAAAAAATACTCTTCTGTGGTAACTGTATAAAATATTGTTAAACTTTAGGAACTTAATAATAGAATAAAACATTTTAAAAAGTCCAAAAACTAAATTAATTAGTAACTAATATGAAATCAATTAAAGGACCAAAAACACCAGCCATTGTACAACAAATACAATGGATTTTAGATCCAGTTCAAACAATGGAAACCTGTGTTCAAAAATATGGAGATATATTTATCTTGCAGGGTGGTTTGGATACTTCAGCTACAGTGTATATAAGTAGTCCACAAGCTCAAAAAGAGATATTGACCAAAAACAATGAGTATGAAGCCCCCAGTAGTCCAATCTTGAAATCTTTGCTTGGGGAAAAATCAATAATTTTGCTAGAAGGCGATCGCCACAGACGAGAACGCAAACTCTTAATGCCACCCTTTCATGGGGATAGAATGAAGAACTACGGTGAGTTAATTTGTCACCTGAGTCAGCAAGTAGCTAGTAACCTAAAAGTTGGCGAAACATTTATTGCCCGTAAAGTAATGCAAGAGATTAGTATGCAAGTGATATTGCAAGTAGTGTTTGGTTTACATGACAGTCCACGTCTTGCCCAAATTAAGCCTCTGATAGCCGAGATTCTTAACTTCACTGCTTCTCCTTGGCGCGCAACTATACTATTTTTTCCATTTTTACAGCAGGACTGGGGTAGTTGGAGTCCTTGGAGACGATATCAACGTCAAATGAAACAACTTGACGAACTACTTTATACTGAAATTAACGAACGTCGTGGCCAACTTGACCCAAATCGTACTGATATTCTCACCTTAATGCTGTTAGCAGAAGATGAAGAAGGTCAAGGGATGACCAACCAAGAAATTCGGGATGAGTTGATGACAATGTTGGTGGCAGGTCACGAAACTACTGCAACAGCTCTGGCATGGGCAGTTTATTGGGTTCATAAACAACCACAAGTATATCAGAAGTTAATGAAAGAGCTGGCAACTCTGGAAACGGATACTGAACCCATGAAAATTTTCCGTTTACCTTATCTCACAGCAGTTTGTCAGGAAACCCTGCGAATATATCCAGTAGGAATGCTGACATTTCCTCGTGTTCCAACAAAAGCTTTAGAGTTGCAAGGTTATCACTTGGAAGCAGGTACAATTGTTGTAGGTTGTATTTATTTGACTCACCAACGAGAAGATTTGTACCCAGAACCGAAAAAGTTTAAGCCAGAGCGATTTTTGGAGAGGCAGTTTTCTGCATATGAATATTTGCCCTTTGGAGGTGGCAGTCGTCGTTGTCTGGGAATGGCACTAGCAAATTTTGAGATGCGTTTGGTATTGGCAACATTAATGTCTAACTTCGAGATGGCATTGGCAGAAAATAAACCTGTGAAACCCCAACGTCGAGGGTTGACTTTAGGACCCGCTGGTGGGGTGAAAATGTTAATTAAAGGGCTATCAACAGTATTAAAATAATTGAACAAAATTAGACACTATTAGACATTAGATTGAACTATAAGTGCTGTCAAGCACTTTCTGTAATACTTTCAGTTTTTCAAGCAAATAATTTTTTAGGAGAACTTTGTACTGTCCAGTACATTATATTGGCTTCAAAAGTTATTAATTACTTCAATTAATTCTTGCGGCTGGTCAACCAAAGCATCTGGCTGATATTCAGATAGAACTTCTTTAGAATTAAAACCCCAAGTTACAGCTATTACCTTAACTTTAGCTTTTTTAGCAGCATTAATATCCCTAATTTCATCTCCAATATAAACTATTTCTTCTAGCTCAATCTTCTCTGATTTTAAATATTTTTTTATCGACCTATGTTTACTAAAAAGTGTTATGCCTGAAACTATAAAATCAAAAATCAACAAATCATATTTTTGTAAAACAAATTCTATATTTTTTTGAGCATTAGAAGTAATTATTCCTATTTTATAGCCTTGTAGTTTCAGGGCTAATAAAACTTCTTTCATCCCAGCAAATAATTCTACATTATTAATTTCTTTTTGAAGATCTGTTCTAATTCTTCTTAGCAAAAAAGGCACCTTAAAAATAGATATTTTTGACTGTTTAATAAATTCTTGGGGACTTAACTTTTTAATTTCTAGGATTTCTTCTGTCTTAGCTTTTTTATATCCAAATTCAACTGAGAGACGGTTTGTGATAGCAAAAATTAGATCGAAAGTATCTGCTAATGTACCATCAAAATCAAAAATAACTATTTTTATCATTATTAAACAATAATTGCTAATTGGTGTTTAATTCTATTATGAATTATTGCCACCTTTTTGAAGTATATTTAGGGCTGGCTGATTAAATATAAAAGCATTGACACATAAAGGTCTTAGGCTTTTTTTGTCGAAAAAACTACCTGGTTTTTGGTCCAACAAGCTGAAAAAGTTAGTATTTTAGGCAATTCCATGCCAGAAAAATCAAGCTCAGGAGCAACGAAAGATTACAAAACCATATTGAGGGTAAATTTGGGCAAGCAAAAAGAGGATTTATAGCAGTACAAAAAGACGTTAGGACACTTTCTAACTTCTTTCATGTCTTAAAAACCTTGTTAAGGAATCTAAAAATGTCCTAACCTTAGCACGTAGCGCTATAGTTTGCAAAAAGTAATGACTCAACTTTCGGAAACTTCCACAACTGCGATAGAACTCCGTTCCACTGCGCGATCGCAATTACTTTTTAGTAATCAACTTTTCTACCCTCTTAAAAGAGGCTTTTTCTCTTTTTTTATACCTTTTTGGAGAAAAAACTGTTTTTGCTGTCTATTTAATCATTTCAACTTATTCTTAAATGAATGATGATCATAAAAAATTATCTTAACTTTTCTTTGAATAACAAGTTAACCCTCCTCCGACTTTTTCAGCAAACCCTACTTAATTTTATCCTTAAAGAATTTACCTAAGATATTAAATCATACACCATCTGTAGGGACGAACCGCCACGGGGACTTCGCCATATGAAACGCCACTACTAGTTTCTAGTGGCAAAAATTAGTAATATTGTTTTAAGGTTGAATTTCCTTAGATTCAAGCTTTTTATTAGCTTAGTAAGTATATTAATTAATACAATTAGACACTAGATATGGTGGTTCTGCATAAGTCCTAACTTATTCAAGATTCGCACGAGCATTTCGTTGCAGCATTTCTGGTTTAATACGCCGCAATGCAGAAGCACGAAACTGCCTATTCCAATCTTCTTCTGATATCTCTACTAGTTTTGTTAACTGAGGTGCTAAATTATCAGGGTAAGGTTGAAACTCATCAATATTTGTCTCTTGAGCAAATCTTTGATTCCAAGGACAAACATCTTGACAAATATCACAACCTGCAACCCACCCTTTTAAATTTGACTTAATATGTGGAGGGAGTTCTGGATTTCTATTTTCAATTGTATGATAAGCAATACAAAGATTTGCATCAATAACAAAAGATTCTACAATTGCATTAGTCGGACAAGCTTCAAGACAACGAGTACAACTACCACAATGTTCAGTATGAGGGCTATCCCTTCTCAACTCTAGGTTCGTCAACACTTCCCCCAAAAATACCCATGAACCATATTCTCTAGTAATCAGATTACCATTCTTGGCTATCCAACCTAATCCAGCCTGCTCCGCCAATGGTTTTTCCATAATAGGGCCAGTATCTGCATAATAGCGAGTTAAAATATTCTTGTCTTGCTCTTGCAGCCAGTTTGCCAGAAATTTTAACTTTTTATGCATCACTTTATGATAATCCCTACCCCACCCATAACGAGAAATTTTACCAATCTCACTACTTTCAGAGTGTTGATGTGGCGTGTAATAGTTGAGTGCTACACAAATAACAGACTGTACTTCTGGCATCACTACCTTCAAATCTTGACGTTTGGGGCTACCCATCCATTCTAAATCTGCCTGATAACCCTTGTTCAACCACCTTTGTAATCTATTTATTTCTAAGCCGAATTCATTGGCTGAAGCTATTCCAGCCTTGTGAAATCCTATTTCTAGGGCTTTTTGTTTGATTTGACTATTGCTAATAGAGGATTTCATTTATCTACTAAAAATGACTACAAATATTCAAATGGTATCTTAAATACTACTTTTAAAAAGCTGATTATATCAATTCTTAAAAATAAGACTATCAGGACTTACGCAAGGGCACTAACTGTAGTGAAAAATCTGGGTTAATGCTGAAATTATACACTAGAGTTGTTGGGAAATAACCTAGGGTTGGAAAAATGCAAAGGAAAACATATCTATATTGTCTAATAATTTAGTTCTTTATGCTGCTATCAGCTATAAGTTCCATAACCTAGTTCCTGTTAGGATTAATTAGGGTTAATTTGTCATCAAAATTATCTTTATGATTACGGTGCATCTGACTGATGGCTCCATAACGCTTGATGCCCGCAAACGCGTTGTAGTTTTTTCGACAAAAAAAAAGGCTAAGACCTTTCTTTGTCAATGCTTTTATATTTAATCAGCAAGCCCTAATTCAACTTACCGAAAAATTGGGTTTAAAGCCTCGCCCATAAGCAGGCGACTTTTTAGTTGATTTTTTTTCACAGGTTATGTTATGATGATTTTTAGTTCACAAGAAATATATTAGTCGCGGGTGGGCAATCCGAGACTAAAAACGGGCATTGAGGCCAGCAGCCAGACTACTGCCAAAGTAGCAGCAGCCTGTGAAATGTCAACCCGCCGAGGGGCTAGGGCTCGGTAGGAAACCTAGTACCTTTAGGCCGGGGAGGATGTCAACCAAGCCATTTATATCCCAATACGGTTCAGTTAAGGATAACAGTATGATTGGTAATGCGAAAAGAAGGAACTTCCATCTGTCTGGGCTGGTAAGGAGCGTTTACTTTCCTCAGTAGTTTGAGTTTTGGCGATTGCCTTTTCGATTGCCATGGCCGGAATAGCCATTTCTATTGTCTTCAATACTTCACAGCCTAGTATATTATGATACATCAATGAGTTGTCCTTCAGATTCACCACGCCTAATTTCCTTTTTTGGGGACAATACCTAAATTTACTGAAAAATTGGGTTTAAAGCCTCGCCCATAAGCAGGCGACTTTTTAGTTGATTTTTTTCTACCGGTTATGTTATAGTGCTTTTTAGTTCACAAGAAGAAATATATTAGTCGCGGGTGGGCAATCCGAGACTTTAAATGGACAGGTCGGCCAGTGTAAGACTACTGCCAAAGTAGCAGCAGCCTGTGAGATGTCAACCCGCCGAGGGGCTACGGCTCGGTAGGGAATCCCGTGCATTTAGGCCGGGGAGGATATCAAATAATTTTCAGCCTTAACTGAACCGTATTGATTTATATCTAGCCGTTGAAAGGTATAGTTTTTCACTTACAGGATATCTTTAACAATTAGACAAATGCCTTATTGCCTTTTTTCTGGCATACTTGCTTCCAACTTTAGACAGTTTCTACCATCTATTTGCAAACTATAGTCTACACGATCCATTAGTCTATTCATAATTAACCATCCATAACCACTTTCTTGTTTGGCTTCTGGTGTGGGTGGGTTATAGTCTCCTGCATGATAACCTTGACCATAGTCCCAAATTTCCAAAACAATATCATTGTCTTTTATTTCTAAGCGTATTAGCACTGGTAAGTGAGGTTGATCTTTATGAGCATGACGAATCACATTGGAATAAGCTTCTGCCAGCACCAAACGCAAACGGTTGGATTGACGAGGCCAATCAATATGTTCTCCTAGCTCTACTTCTAAACTGCTTAATAACCAATGTTCGACAATAGTTAAAAATTTTAGGTTGCTTGGCACCTGAAGCTCAGTTTTCATAAATTCACAGAACCTCCAGAGATAGTATAGTTTGGTCATCTTCCTGAACTTGATTATCAGCTCGAATATAAGCCAATAAACTATTCAGGTCTAATTGGCTTTTGTGTTGCTGAAGAAGTTTCCATAAACCTTCTTGTTGCAACATTACACGAGTTGCTTTCCCACTATCAGTAGTTTCTTGAACTACCGTAGCTTCAGTGATGCCGTCACTGGTAAGCAAAAATACATCTCCTGAATCTAAGTCTACAGAACCTGCTTTGCCTTTCCATATTGGCAATATTCCTAGGGGAATACCACGATCTTTAAGGAAATTTGGTACTTGCTCAGAACCTTTGTTTCCAGTAGTTAGCAATGCGGTTTTAGACCAGACCAAAGGATATATATGGCCAGCGTTAGCATAAGCTAATAAACCAGTTTCTGGTGTATAACGAGCCAAGACCATTGTAATAAAGCAATTATTACTAATTAGATCTTCTGAAAGACTACTGTTGAGACTTTCCATGACTGCGTAGGGTTCTGGGGGATTTTCTTGAGAAAGTTCTCGCCGCATCACAGAAATAGCACTAGCCATGAATAAGGCAGCAGGTACTCCTTTTCCAGAAACATCTCCCAATGCTAACCAGATTTCCCCTTGAGGGTGAGTATAAACTTCAAAAAAATCACCTCCTACTTCTCTAGCTGGATAGCAACAAGCCTGTATCTTGAACTTATCAAAATCTGGCCAGCTTTGACGTAATAAGTTGCTTTGTATCTGACGAGCTACTTCTAGCTCATTACGCATTTGTTCGGCCAGTTCCCTCGTACGCTGATACAGTTTAGCTTGGGATAATGCTAAAGCTACTTGCTCTAACACACTTTCTATAAACTCTATATCTTCAGAAGACCAGAAGTGACTACTATTTTGTTGATTAAGGGCTAAAACTGCTAGTAAATCTTGCTGGTAAATTAGAGGGATTATTACTTTGCAACTGTTTTTATTTGAGCCTTTTTCAAAGTAGGTTTGACGACTTTGCACTACTGACAATAATAGTTCTTCAGTGACAGGAAAGTTGTTCTCTATAGTTTCAGGGCTTTTATAAGAAATAGGCTTAGATATTAGGCGATCGCCTGCTACTGGCCATAATATTCCTTCTGTTGCTGTAAAAGTTCGTCCTACTGTCTGAACTATTGTTGATAACATATTAGAGTAGTCCAGTGATTCTCTAATTGCACTCATTACCTCATTCAAAATAGACTCTCGTCGCAGAGCAAGAGTCAAAGCATTAGTTCTTTGCTTCACCACTTTGTACGTTTCTGAAGCTTGTTGAACCACTACTTTTAGTTCTTCTGGATTCCATGGTTTTGTGATATACTTAAATACCTTACCCGAGTTAATTGCTTCTACTAAATCTTCTACATCTGTGTAGCCTGTAAGTAAAATCCTAACTGTATCTGGAAATGTTTCAAAAGTTTTACCTAAAAACTCTGTGCCATTCATTTCCGGCATTCTTTGGTCAGAGATAATTAGAGCCATTTCTCCTTCCGCTTCTAAAACGTCCATTGCAGTGAAGGCACTATCTGCTTTGTATACTTTAAAGTCCCGCCGAAACGTCCTGTACAACAAATCTAGGTTATCAGGTTCGTCATCGACTACCATCAATTTGAGTTTCCTATCTCCCCGACTCATGTTGTTATACCTTGGCTCCCAGACAAATTTTTAGATATCACACTCTCATTTTGGCCATTAGAGTATTTCATAACAAAATATTTTAGCTTTCTCAAATCAAAATAATATAATTTAGAAGTCAACTTTAAATAAATTTGTGCTTTACTTTTCCTGGCTATTACCAAATAAATTCGAATATATGTTTTTATTACATATTTGATGTGTTTTTTCCTACAAATTCCCTCATCTACCATTCCAACTTTAGTTTAACCGTTCTGCTAACCTAAGTTTAGCAGAACGGGCCCGTGGATTTATTGCTGTTTCATTATCTTGAGGTTGTATGGGTTTTTTTGTCAACACCTTTAAAACAGATGAGTCTCTCAAGCCATGCTTGACTAAACGATCCTCTAAACTATGAAAGCTAATAATTCCTATTTTACCTCGAAATTTTAGCCAATTAGGGGCATTTTTCAGAAAAGTTTCTAGGCTAGAAAGTTCTCGATTTACTTCTATTCTGAGAGCTTGAAAAACACGAGTAGCTGGGTGTATTCTACCATAACGGTACTTATGAGGTACACAGTGGGTGATCGCTTCGGCCAACTCAGTTGTTGTTTCAAAAGGACGATTTTCTACTATTCTCCTGGCAATGCGCCGGGATAGGCGTTCTTCTCCATAGGTATAAAAAATATTTGCCAACTTGGCTTCTTCCCAATGATTAATTATTTTCGCTGCTGTTATAGTTTGTTGTTGGTTCATCCGCATATCTAACTTACCTTGATGCCGGAAACTAAAACCACGCTCTGGAGTATCCAACTGTACAGAATTTATGCCTAGGTCTGCTACTATACCATCAAATTTAGTATTTTTCGGGTCATAATCAGCAAAATTACTATGAGAAAATTGAATGCTAGAATTATAAGAGGCAAGTGAAGTTTGAGAAGAGGTGATCGCTTGTTCATCTTGGTCAATCGCTATTACTCTAACATCTGGGGCAGCAGCTAGAATTAACTGAGTATGGCCACCAAATCCCAATGTTGCATCTAAGTAGAGACCTCCTGGACGGATTGCTAAACCGGAAATCAATTCAGTACTTAGAACTGGTATATGGTTCATAAAAAGTCAAAAGTCAAAATTTAAGTAAGTTGTTAAGCATTTAAAACGACGTATTGTAAACTTCACTAAAATAGCTAAATCTTTACTGTACAATATTTATCCTTGGATTAGTTGTTATTAGAATAGGCAATCTAAATAGTTCAGGACTTACGCAGGACCGCTATATATGGTGCGAAAATTGATTATTTTCAAGATATTGCCACTACAATTAGTGCCGTTGCGTAAGTCCTGTAGTTAACAGCTTATTGACTTCATTCAATCTGGTTCCACTAACCTGATCTCTGTATAATGGTTTAAGTCTACTCCACAAAACATAATAAAATTTAATCTAAAAAAGCTTTGGTCAAATAATTGGGCATAAACATCAAACAGCACTCATCAGAGGGAGTTGTTAGTATTAGTATCCCTGGGAATTTCCGGCATTAACTCAAAAAAATCTGAGAAAATTTTAACGTTAACTAGCAAAATTTCAAAGGCGTAATCCCAATAAACAGTTAGGGGACAAAGGCTCCTCACACTCAAAAAATGGGATTAAATTAATACACAAAACTCTCTAAGTATCAACCAAGAGTAGCCAAGATGGGCAAAGATTGTATCGAAAAAACTACTGTGGACTTAGCCTACAAAAATTAAGCTAGTTTGCACAATTAAAGATTTAACCCTTTTAGGCAAGATACAAAACGGAAAACTAGCAACACCAATAGCTGGCCTATAAATTTTCCAACAAGTTTAGGCAAAGATTGATAACCAAAATTTTTATCAACGGTGGACTTGTTGTTTTAGCTAAGGAATGAGAAAAAAATCAAGCCGGAGAAAATTAATTACCCTCAAGAGATTTCCCAGGCACAAACTACAAATTTCCGGTCTTATTTAATTTATCTTCCTAGCCAGTGGTTTCCACCTTCTTATAAATTGTCATAATCGTGGTCATATTTATCAAGAATTAAAGTTAAAGGAACGGACTTTTAAGTGTCCTAATTGTGGGAAAATTATAGACCGCGACCTAAATGGGGGATTGGTTCTTTTTCAATATGGGGAAGTAAATCAAAAAACTAGGGTAAGATGTGCCCGAAGTTACGCCTGCGGACTAGAATAGGCCAAACTCCCAAGCAAAAATAGGCAGCAAGCATCACCTACCTCAATCCTCTCCCACAGGAGGGCAAGGGGTGGGTTAACAATTGTTTAGGTATTATACAGCATAATAGTCAAGATGAGTCAAATTCAAACTAGAACCGAACCCATGGTCATCAATATGGGGCCTCATCATCCCTCAATGCACGGGGTGTTAAGGTTGATTGTCACTTTAGATGGAGAAGATGTAATTGACTGTGAACCTGTAATTGGTTACTTACACAGGGGCATGGAAAAAATTGCGGAGAACCGCACTAATACAATGTTTGTTCCTTACGTTAGTCGTTGGGATTATGCTGCGGGAATGTTTAACGAGGCTGTCACAGTAAATGCTCCGGAACAACTAGCAAATATTGAAGTTCCTAAAAGGGCAAGTTATATCCGGGTAATTATGCTGGAACTAAACCGGATTGCTAATCACTTGTTATGGCTTGGCCCATTCTTGGCGGATGTGGGGGCCCAAACTCCTTTCTTCTACATCTTTCGAGAAAGGGAAATGATTTATGACTTGTGGGAAGCTGCTACAGGTTATCGGATGGTAAATAATAATTATTTTCGTATTGGTGGGGTAGCTGCTGATTTGCCTTATGGTTGGGTGGATAAGTGCGAAGATTTTTGTGATTATTTCTTGCCTAAAGTTGATGAGTATGAACGTCTAATTACTAATAACCCTATTTTCCGTCGCCGGATTATCGGATTAGGTGTAATTAGTCGTGAAGAGGCAATTAACTGGGGGCTTTCTGGCCCTATGTTACGAGCTTCTGGGGTAAAGTGGGATTTACGGAAGGTTGACCACTATGAATGCTATGACGATTTTGATTGGGAAGTTCATTGGGAAAAGGATGGAGATTGTTTGGCGCGATATCTAGTACGGATTCGAGAAATGCGGGAGTCGGTTAAGATTATTCGTCAAGCTATGAAGGGACTTCCTGGTGGACCTTATGAAAATCTGGAAGCTAAACGGATGGCTGAGGGGCCTAAGTCCAAGTGGAATGATTTTGATTACCAATTTTTAGGTAAGAAAATTCCTCCGACTTTTAAGATTCCTAAAGGTGAGCATTATGTTCGGATTGAAAGTGGTAAGGGGGAGATTGGAATTTATATTATTGGTGATAATCATATTTTTCCTTGGCGTTTTAAGATTCGGGCGGCAGATTTTGTGAATTTGCAGGTTTTTCCTCATATTTTGCAAGGTGCAAAAGTGGCGGATCTTGTGGCTATTTTAGGTAGCATTGACATTATTATGGGATCTGTAGATCGATAGGTAAAGTCAAAAGTTAAAATTAAGAAAAGTAAGCATTCAGTCGTTAGCTATCAGCTATAAGCTATGAGCTATTAACTCATGATCACAAGAAGCAGGAATTAGTCTCCAAAGAGAATTAAAGGTGATCAGGACTTACGCAAATTCACCTTAAAAACGCTATATGTAGGGACAAGTGCTATTTTTTCTCACTGGGTTTAGTGTCCGTGCGTAAGCCCTGGTTATAAATGAAATTGGTCATCAGCTAATCTTATGTAGTTGCTTGAATGTATTCAAAAGCTTAAAGCTGCATGCTTACCAAAAAATTGGATTTAAAGCCTCACCCAAAGAAGATTTAGAAAACAGGACTTAAGCAAGCATACTATATATAGCGTACAGTTATATTGAATTGTCAATACTATAATTAGTTGTTTTTCGGATAGATATTATAGCAACGTGCGCTGGCATGTTTACATAATATAAATTACTACTAATGTAGCATATTTGAATTATTGTCAATAGTAGCATAAACTTGTACTACATTTAAAGAAAATAATAATATGTAAATATGTAAGCGCTCATGGCTGTACTTTGAAGATATAGCAATCCTATGCAAGGATTCAGATATCTCAAACCCAGTGATAGACTGAATTATGAACAGGACTGAGTCAGCAATTTAATAGTCTCATTCTCAATAATGACGAAAAAAAAGGCTTCTAGCTATTTCAGTCTTGAGAATATAATTTGGGAAATAATTACCGGAAATGCTTATCGTTCAAGACTTATATACTTTTCCATGGAACCTGAATCCTGACAATCCTATTTTATTTGTGTCCAAAATCTTACCGCTTTTTGGTATTGAGGTTTGGGGAGAATGTTCAGTGGGTAAGAGTTTCGGAGTATATTTCTAATTTTTGAATTATCACATTTTATTTATGTCAAAAATTCTGCCACTTTTTGAGAATATGTTTGGAGGTAATAGTCAATAGGCAAAAGTTTCGGAATTTATTTCTAGTTTTTGAATTGTTACAACCTATGGGCGGATTGCTATATAGCTATCCTATTTTATTCTTGTCAAAAATCTTGCCACTTTTTGAGAATATGTTTGGAGGTAATGGTTAATGGGTAAGACTTTCAGAGTTTATTTCTAGTTTTTGAATTGTTACAACCTATGGGCGGATTGCTATAGTTAACTCCTTAACAGTAATTCACGCTCAAGGTTTATGACATCGGGATGTTAAACCGCAGAATATTATTGTCCATAATATTAATAATAACCCCAATAAATTTTAATTGATTTTGGCATTGCCCGTGAGTTTATTCCAGATGTTATTTTAACTCAAACTATTGCCGGTTCAAATGGCTTTTCTCCCATTGAACAATATACGGAAAAGGCAAAGCGAGAAGAATTTACTGATGTTTATTCTTTAGCAGCAACTCTTTATTATTTACTAAGAATGAATCAACCACAACTAACTATCAACAAGAATAATGAAATTTTGTGTGAAATAATCTATCAACGCATTTCTGAATCTCAAAGAAAACGAATTACTTTTGCTGAATATATGGATTTAGTTTTATACCATCCCCAATATGGTTATTATGCAACTTATCCTGTAAATATTGGCAAACAAGGAGACTTTTTAACTTCTCCTCATTGGGGTGGTTACTTTGGAGAATTATTAGCAGAACAATTTCTGGAAATGTGGCATATTCTCCAAAGACCTAATAATTTTACTATGGTAGAAATGGGCGCTGGTCAGGGAATTTTAGCCGAGCAAATTTTAGGTTATCTCAAACAAAAACATTTAGATTTTTTCCAAACAATTGAATATCTAATTGTTGAAAAATCGGAAGTTTTAAAAGCACAACAAAAACAAAGGTTAAAGAGATATAGAGTAAGGTGGAGTGACTGGGATCAAATTTATTATAGTTCAATTACAGGTTGTTTATTTTCTAATGAGTTGGTAGATGCTTTTCCAGTGCATAAGTTCAGAATAAAAGATGGGGAAATTCAAGAAATTTATGTCACTTCTGACTATCAAGGAAAGTTTCTAGAAATAACTGATAAAATTTCAACTCCTGAGATTGCTGAATATTTTCAGTTAGTAAATATAGATTTATTCTCATTTGCTGATGTTGAGGGTTATCAAAGTGAAGTAAATTTACAAGCTTTAGATTGGATGAAAATTGTTAGTGATAAGTTACTGAAAGGTTATGTATTAACTATTGATTATGGTTATCAAGCAGCACGTTATTATAATCCTTTTAGAAGAGAGGGAACTCTACAATGTTATTATCAACATCATCGAAATAATGACCCTTATTGGAATATTGGGCGACAAGATATTACTTCTCATGTTGATTTTACTGCTTTAGAAAAACAGGGAAATTTATCAGAATTAGAGACTCTAGGTTTTACTCAACAGGGTTTATTTCTAATGGCTTTAGGTTTGGGAGATAGATTAAATCAATTATCAAATAATCAAGGGTTTTCTATTGAGGAAGTTTTTCGACGCAGGGAAGCATTACATTCATTAATAGACCCAATGGGGTTAGGGAATTTTGGGGTTTTAGTGCAGAGTAAAAGTTTGAGTGAAAAGGAAAAAAAGCAAACTTTGAAAGGTTTAAGTAGGGCTTGCTGAATCAACATAGAACCTACAATACGCACGACAAAATGTCTGATAAAAATATAAGTCAAAAGTAAGAATACTTTTTCAGTAAGCCCTACTTAAGCAAGATATGTATTTTATACGGATGTTAATGTTACAAATTGAAGTACAAAATGTGGGATAGAATCTTGATATATCAGCAGCCGTTGACCCTCCGGCAGCTACAACTGCTTATCCAGTCAAAAAGCCACTATGCCCTCGGCGACTGATGCTGTTCCAGCTAGCTTGAAGCCCAACTATAGATGTTTTATAGGCTAAGGCAACCTGGTATTAGAAATTACTTTTAACTTTTAACTTTAAATGCTAATTCGCACTTAAAATTCCTGTAGCTAAAGGTTCTGGCTGTAATAATCCTGTTAACATTTCTTCTGGTCGTTGACTATAAGGCCAAGCAAAAGCATGACGAAAAGCTGCATCTTGACAAGCTTGTAATTGTTGAAAATCAATCACATCAAATGTCAATAAATTTTCATATTCAAATGGTAGACGTACATTATGTAAACCAGCATTATCTGTACAAATAGCAATATCTACTCCAGCATCAAAACATTTGTTAAATACTGTCTTCAATTGACTCATTTTATCCATAGTACCTGTTTTGAAATAGGTGGTTGGACAAACTTCTAAACATTGACCTCGGTTTGCTACTTCTGTTAATAACTTTGGATATTTTAAAGGAATTTGAACTCCATGACCAATTCGCATTAAATAAGGTAGTAATTCTGGATAACAACCATTAGAAGTTTCATAAAGATGTCCGGTAGTTTTAACATCCTGTTCACGAGCATATTTATACAGTTTAATAAATTCATCTATGCGTTCTTTGTAGTTATTATCTCCTCCTGCTACATCTATAGCACAGACATATTCCGGCATTTGCACTGCTAAATCCACAATTGCTTGATTTACTTTATTAGGCAAGCGAGTGTGAGTACATAAAATTTGGCTAGTAACAATTGGATACTCATTCTGCTGAGTTGCTTTGCCTACAGTCATCACTATTTCTGACATTAAATCTATACGTTTATACTCTGGTAAATCATTTGGAGTTCTCAAGTAAGGTGTATAACGTAACTCTAAATAAGCTAAATTTTCAAATGTATAAGCACCGCGAATTAAGCGATAAATAAAGTATGGTAATGTCTCGATAGTTTGAACACTTTCTACTAGAGTATGTAGCTCTAAATATTCATCTAATGTGTTTCGTGGTTTGGTATAAAATTCTTCAAATTGTTGATATTCAGGAAAACGAATTGCTAGTTTCTGGTTTTGACGTTGGAAATATCTCCATAAAACTCTAGGAACTACAGAGCCTCCTAAATGTCGATGTAATTCTGCGTGTAAAGCCATAGAAATCTAATTTATCCTTAATATTTATATGACAAAAAGATCATAAAAGCATGAACTTGCTAGCTCTATATATTTAGATAGTAAAGGTTCAAATTCAGCAGATCATATTTTCAGAGTAGTGAAGTAGAATAAAGAAGACAGAAGATAATTTTTTACTACTATAGCAATCCTAAATTTAAATTGTTACAATCTATTATCTATTTAGGATGGCTATATACCCTCACTTAACCTAAACAGGTTATACTTTTTCACCTACCGAAACTTCAACAAAATAGAAAAAAAACAGGCTTAAATATATACTGGCAAAAACTTTTATGTCAAAAAAAAGTATCAATAATGAATTCAGAACAATTAATTGACATAATTTTTAGTTAATGTAATAATAATGAATTGTGTTAACTATCCGTAGAGGGGACCCTTGGCTAACGTAATTGTGATAGGCGCCCAATGGGGCGATGAAGGAAAAGGAAAAATTACTGATTTACTAAGCAAATCAGCAGATGTAGTTGTGCGCTACCAAGGGGGCGTCAATGCTGGCCATACAGTGGTTGTTGAAGGCCAAACATTCAAATTACACTTAATTCCTTCAGGTATCCTTTATCCTGACACTGACTGTATCATTGGCTCGGGAACAGTTATAGACCCCAAGATTATAATTGAGGAACTAGAGCAGGTAGAGGCTTTAGGTATTTCCACGGCTAAGTTGATGATTTCTGAGGCTGCTCATGTAACAATGCCTTATCATCAAATGATAGACCAGGCATCGGAGGAACGTCGGGGCAGTCAAAAAATTGGGACGACAGGTAGAGGTATTGGCCCAACTTATGCCGATAAGTCTGAGCGGACAGGAATTCGGATGATTGATTTGATTAATCCAGATCGATTGAGAGAGCAGATAAATTGGATGGTTAACTATAAAAATGTAATTCTAGAGAAGCTTTATAATCTATCGCCCTTAGACCCAGAGGAAGTGATAAATGAATATTTGCAATTTGCCGATCGCTTGAGACCTCATGTTATAGATACGTCTTTGAGTATCTACAATGCGATTCAGCAGCGACGCAATATTTTGTTTGAGGGAGCCCAAGGTACTCTATTAGATTTAGACCATGGTACTTATCCTTATGTTACTTCATCAAATCCCGTAGCAGGAGGTGCTTGCGTTGGTACAGGTGTAGGACCAACAATGATTGACCGAGTAATTGGAGTCGCTAAGGCTTATACTACTAGAGTAGGGGAAGGCCCCTTTCCTACAGAAGCTAAAGATGAGATTGGAGAATTGCTGTGCGATCGCGGAGCAGAGTTTGGGACAACTACTGGTCGTAAACGTCGTTGTGGATGGTTTGATGCAGTGATTGGACGTTATGCAGTGCGAATTAATGGTATGGACTGTATGGCAATTACTAAGTTGGATGTGCTGGATAAGTTGACAGAAATTAAGGTTTGTGTAGCTTATAATATAGAGGGTAAACGTTGCGAAGATCTTCCTAGTAGTTCTATACAATTAGCTAAGTGCAAACCTATTTATAAAACATTGCCTGGTTGGGAACAACCAACTGTAGATTGTCGAACTTTAGAAGATTTACCACAGAAAGCTTTGGATTATTTGCGGTTTTTGGCAGAACTGATGAATGTACCTATTGCTATTGTGTCTCTTGGGGCTAGTCGTCACCAAACTATTGTAGTTGAAGACCCAATTCATGGACCAAAGCGAGGCCTGTTATATTCTTAATAGTATTTATAGTGTTTCTAAAATTTTAAACCTTGATTTTTAGGTGGTGGTCCATTGTAATAGTGTCCCATTATACAACCCTTTCTGTTGTTATTAAGTACACCCACGGGGATAAGAGACCCGTAATACATGGTTAGTATGACTTTCTTTTACCAAACAATATGTAAAATTTTGGTATGATTAAGTAAGCACATTAAGAGAAAAAAAGTCAAGATGGAAGTTACAGTAGAATGTCAAAAAAGACCATTAGGTAGCAAAACTAAAGCCTTACGAAGGGGGGGATTAATTCCTGCAGTCTTGTATGGTCACCAGGTTACAGAATCAGTGTCATTAACAATTGATGTTAAGAAAGCGCAGCAGTTGTTAAAAAATGCTTCTGCTAACAAGACTATTATTGACCTTAAAGTTCCTGATATTTCCTGGAATGGCAAAACTATTCTGAAAGAAGTTCAATATCATCCCTATAAACCTGAGATTTATCACCTGAGCTTTTTCTCCGTGAGTGATCCTGGAAGTATTGATGCATAATCAGGATTTACGCATAACTACCATATTATAGTAGGAGGTTAAAAGTCGTTAACCTTCTGCAAATGATGTATAATTTCATATGTCTGGGTAAGTCCTGATTAATATAAAATCTGCTTGCAAGGAGTGGAGTCTTATTAAGAAACCGGGTTTATGGGAGACAAATATTAGCATCGTAGGGTATCTGTAGCTGAATTTAGAAGTTAAGTTCACAGTACGGGCTAAATTTGAGAGGCGTAAGAATGTCCGTACTAATAATGGCGACTGGTATAAAATAAAATAAAATAAAATAAAATAAAATAAAATACAATACAATCAGGACTTACGCACGCTTCACCTTGAAAACGCCATATGTAGGGGCGAATGGCATTCGCCCTCACTGGGTTTAGTGTCCGTAGGTAAGTCCTGAAAATAGAATAAAATAAAATAAACAGGACTTACGCTCTTGTACTATAGTCATTCCGAATAAGAATGGGATACTTTTTCAGCTAAAAACCCTTTCACAGCAAGAAAATCTTGTCTCAATCTAAATCAGAATGACTATATATATAGAGCCTTGGTGCGTTACGAAGTGCGCAATTCAAGTCGCGAAGCGAAATACACCCTACCAATAGCGTTCATACGTAAGTCCTAATAAAATAAAATAAAATAAAATAGGTTTTTATGTTTTATTTATACCAATACTACCCGATTATAGATATGCCTATTTTAGGGACTTGGTTATCAAGTCCCTATAAGTCGTTATTTCAGTTATCAGTTATACTAAATCTGCATCTGTCTTAGTGAGAGGGTATTGTTTAAAGTTACAGTGTTGTTGAATAAGGGATTAGACAATGAAACAAACCTGATTTTAACTGGGACTTGGTATTACCTTTCTCCAGAGAAACTGTACAATTTAGTACCTCTGCCTAAAGTTGGAGACTTGAAATACCGAATTTTCTCTATTATCTCCTTAAAAGGGAAGATTTGAAGCCTGATTGATTGGTCACTATAAACTATATGCTGAAATAGTAGGGCTACATATAAGTGGCACTTTGCAAATTTAACGATAAATAACGATAAATAACGATAAATTAGGTATTAATTATTTGTTGAACTTTATTTTTCCAAGACCCTTCTAAACGCGGACCTTGAATTTGTACAACATTAGAAGCTAGATAATTTCCCCAACGTGCAGCTTGAGTAGGCTGATAACCATGAGTAAGACCATATAAAACACCTCCAGCAAAAGCATCTCCTGCGCCTACAGTATCGATAGCCGTTGCAGAAAACCCAGATACAGAAGTAATTTGTTGATCCTGAACCACTAAACAACCTTCCTTACCATGGGTAATAAAAGCTGTTTTTACCAACTCCCCAATTTTTATTGCAGATTCCTCTAAAGACTCTATTCCACAAAAACTCAGGGCTTCATCAGCATTACAGAATAATACATCACAATAATTTGAAAGTAATTTATGGAAGTCATCAGCAAACATATCTACCAAAAACTGGTCTGAGAAGGTAAAACAAACTTTTACCTCTTCCCGCTTAGAATCTTCCATAGCTTGAATACAAGCTTGCTTTGTACTGTCTCCAGTCCATAAATAACCTTCTACATAACTATATTTGCAGCGTTTAATTTGCTCTGCATCAATATCACTAGTACTGAGATTGACAGATACTCCCAAGTTTGTACACATGGTACGTTCAGCATCAGGGGTTGTCAGCACAACACAGGTACCAGTGGGGTTATCTGCTGTAGATACAGGAGGTACATTAAACTCTATTTTAAAGTCCAGCATATCTTGACGGTATAGTTCTCCGTTCGGGTCACTAGCAACTTTTGCCACAAAAATACCTGTTCCTCCACTCTGAGCGATCGCTATCATAGAATTTGCTGCTGAACCTCCGGAACGCTTTTTTAAAGATATGTTTTCCAGTCCGGCTAAAATTCCTGCTTGTTTTTGAGCATCCATCAGAGTCATCCCACTTTTTTGAAGGGAATATTTAGTGATAAAGTCTTCTTTTACAAGTGCGAGAATGTCGACTAGGGCGTTACCGACACCATATACATCTAATTTTTCAGTTTTTACTGCTGTCATTTACTTTTCTATTATTTAGCCGTTTAACATAATATCATATGCTTTGTGGAATCGTCGTTTTGGCTCCTAGCTGACTGGCTTTTTCATCACACTTGTACTCGTCCTACGCTCCATCACCTGATACCTGGACTTAGGTCAAAAATAGGTTAAAAACTAAGCCAAAAGGTTATACAGCAATGTTTTTATCAGGACTTACGCAACGGCACTGGTTATAGTGGCAATATCTTGAAAATAAAAAATTTTTGCACCATATATAGCGGTACTGCGTAAGTCCTGTTTATATTAAATTAACCGTTTTCTTGATATACCTAGGTTTTAGCTATTTTTAGTTCTTTTAGGTATTTCCCTTGCTAATACTGGGTTTGGAGCCATTTTCGGCTTGAAAAATCTCAAAGTCCAGATACTTGGTTAATCTCACCTTATACCCCATCTAATAATAAATCCAGTTTATATAGGAGGTTTATGAAAAGGGTAAGGTAGAAGGCAAAAGGCAGGAGGGTTAGAAGGATTTGGACAAAGTGACAAATCATGGATCGGATTTGGTATAATAGGTTATCAAATACTTGATCTTCACTAACATCATTAGTTGTGGCAACTGCTCTGATAATCTCTCCCATGGCCTCATTCACACCTAGATAGAATTTATGCCATGTTCTATGTTTACTTGACATCCTCCCGACGCTGCTCTTACGAGACAGGGCGGGATTCCCTAGCATCGCTGTTAGGGGCTTTCTGCTTCATAGCACCTGCCTTTCGAGATTTACTCTCTTCGGGTCAAAAGGCTGCGACCCAGACTGACACTGCGAGTCCCGCAGCCAAAATGTTTAGACTTGTGTTTCCCTTCACCATATACTTTGACCCCCTGTATAATCTACTACTAAGTGTATCTCAGATTCTATTGGGTGGTTAGTTTATAGTTGACATCCTCCCCGGCCTAGAGGCACGGGGGTTCCTACCGAGCTGTAGCCCCTCGGCGGGTTGACATTTCACAAGCTGCTGCTACTTTGGCAGTAGTCTTATGCTGGCCTCAATGTCTGTTTTTTGTCTCGGTAAGCCCACCTGCGACTAATATATTTCTTGTGAACTAAAAAGCAACAAGGACATAACCTGTGGAAAAAAATAAACTAAAAAGTCGCCCTAGAAGGGCGAGGCTTTAAACCCAATTTTTCGGTAAAAGTCAAATTTTTTCCATTTTTGCATTCTTTTAATTTTAGAGCTCGTTTTTTGCTATATCAATTCCCCATTTACTAAGATCGAATTTGTATTTTGTTTTTAGTCTTATTAAGTCTTCTTTTAATTCATTAAAAACAAATTTCCTCTGTTCAGGAGAAAGTTTAAAGTAACTTTTGATTTTCTTTTTCATCGGGTTTGTTACCATTTTTCTGAGCTTGAGTGGGACTGCTGATAATATTAAATTATGGATTTTTTTATTGTTTTTGACTAGGTGCAAAAATTTATTTTCTATAACCAGTTCATTGGTGGCATTTTTAACTTGTCCCAAATTATGAAACTTATACGAAGCATCTACATTCAAAAATTCACAAACCTTCTTTATTAACTCTATAGGTTGTCTCTTTAAATCTTCAAAGTTGAGGATAAGAATGTCTTCAACAGGGAATCTTTGGTAATATTCATCCAGTTGCATTACATATTTGGATACCGTGATAATCTGACTAAGAACTTGAGAAATATCTTTATTTCTTCCCCAAGGTTTAGTCAAGCCATAAGTGTAGTGAGATTCAATCCTCTCTATTGGATTTCTCAGAATATAAATAAATTTAAACTTGGCTTCAATCTGAGATATTCTTTCAGCTGCATTGGGTTTAATTGGGAATTTTGTGTAAGAAGTACTAGCTTCTAGAGCAATTTTATGTACAGTTGGTTTCCAATTCCATAATTCATAACTTTGATACCAATTAAATCCCTGATACCATTTGGCATCATTTGTAAAAAAATCAGGTTCTTTTTCCCTGCAACTACAGATTTCAGGGTGTTGCGATCAATAATAAAAAAGGCTGGTCGTGCCACATTTCATAGCCCCAATAATTAAAGCAAAGTAATTGAAGTTTGTTAACATAAGGAATGAGAATTAAATAAAGTCCAGAATTGATATAAGAGACGTTACCAGGAACGTCTCTTCATCAAAACTTAAATCAAATCAGTTTTGATACCTTCAAGATTAAAAATTAGAGCAATTAATTATCCACCTTCAAACCAGCACTATTTTGAGTATATGTTTCTTGATTAATCTTAACTGGCGTTGCTCCCCAAATCTCTTTCGCATACTCCATAATTGTTCGGTCAGAAGAAAATTTACCCATACGAACAGAATTATAAATAGACATTTTTGTCCATTTTTCTTGATCTTGGAAAGCTTGACTGATCTGTTCCTGGCATTCAATATAAGCCTGATAGTCAGCTAGTAGCATATATTGGTCATTATAGAGTAGAGAATCAATCAAAGGTTTGAATAGATTAGAATTGCCTTTGCTGAACTGGCCACTAGCAATCTGATCAATCACAGCTTTTAACTCTAGATTTGTATTATAGTAATCTAAAGGTTTATAACCCTTAACCTTCAGATCAAAAACTTCTTCAGCGGTTAGACCAAAGAGGAAGAAATTTTCTGCTCCCACTTCTTCACGAATCTCAATATTAGCTCCATCAAAAGTACCAATAGTCAGGGCTCCATTCATAGCAAACTTCATATTACCAGTTCCCGACGCTTCTTTGCCAGCAGTAGAAATTTGCTCTGATAAGTCAGCAGCAGGATAAATTAACTGACCTAATGAAGCATTAAAGTTAGGCAAGAAAACGACTTTCAAGCGACCATGGACATCAGGGTCGTTATTAACTACATCAGCAATAGCATTAGTCAACTTAATAATTAACTTAGCCATATAGTAACCAGGAGCTGCCTTGCCACCAAAAATGAATGTGCGAGGTTGAATATCAATACTAGGATTTTGCTTAATGCGGTTGTAAAGAGTAATAATATGGAATAAATCCAAATGTTGACGTTTATACTCATGGATACGTTTGACTTGAATATCAAACAGAGAATTCGTATCCACTTCTATCCGATTAGACTTTAAAATGTACTCTGCCAGCTTAACTTTATTATCCTGCTTAATTTGTCGCCAACGTTGACAAAATTTTACATCATCAACATATTTTTCTAGTTGCCTTAGTTGATCTAAATTTCGCAACCAACTATCTCCTAATTTCTCAGAAAATAAGGCAGAAAGTTTAGGATTACTTAATAAAATCCAACGACGGGAAGTCACTCCATTAGTTTTATTTAGAAACTTTTCTGGGAAAAGTTTGTAGAAATCTTTGAGTACACCTTTTTTGAGCAATTCTGTGTGTAAAGCTGCTACCCCATTGACTGCATGACTGCCTATAGTCGCTAAATTAGCCATCCTCACAGCTTTTTCTGGAGTTTCCTCAATTATAGATACACGAGAGATTAATTCCTGATCTTTGGGATACCAAGTTTGTATTTGTTCTATGAAGCGGTGATTAATTTCATAGATAATCTCTAAGTGGCGAGGCAGCAGACTACCAAACAAACTAATTCCCCAACGTTCTAAAGCTTCTGGTAGTAAGGTATGGTTAGTATAAGCAAAAGTATTTTGAGTGATATGCCAAGCACGCTCCCAGTCCAGGTCATACTCATCAATCAACAATCGCATCATTTCCGCAATAGCAACAGCAGGGTGAGTATCATTTAACTGAATTGCTGTTTTATTACTTAAGTTATCTAAGTTTTGGTTGTTGAGCAAATGCCTGTGAATGATGTCTTGCAAAGCACAGGAAACGAAGAAATATTGCTGTTTGAGCCTAAGTTCTTTACCTTGGGGAGTATTATCATTAGGATAGAGAACTTTTGATATAGTCTCCGAACTCATTTTTTCCGCTACTGCACCATCATAGTTTCCAGAATTGAACTCTTCAAACTTAAAATCTACACTAGCTTCTGCACGCCACAGACGTAGCGGATTAACTGTATTCACTTTATAGCCAGGAACAGGAGTGTCATAGGGGATACCAATGACAGTTTCTCCTGGGACCCATGTTACCCGATAATGACCTTTTTCATCATGATATCCTTCTGTACTACCACCAAACTTGACTTCTACTTGTTCTGCTGGACGAGCTATTTCCCAGGGGTTACCAAAGCGCAGCCACTTATCTGGAATTTCTGCTTGCCACCCATCCTGTATAGTTTGGGTAAAAATGCCAAACTCATAGCGAATACCATGACCCATAGCGGGAATTTCAAGGGTAGCTAGAGAGTCCAAAAAACAAGCGGCTAGTCTACCCAAACCCCCATTTCCTAGTCCTGGATCGTCTTCTTGTTCTAGTAATTCATCTAAGTTAAGTCCAGATTCATTAACTGCTTGACGAATGTTTTCATATATGCCTAGGTTAATTAAACTATTACCTAGGTGACGACCCATGAGAAATTCTGCCGACAGGTAGTAGACTACTTTCACATCTTTCTCATTATAGGTACGAATTGTAGCAAGAAAGCGTTGGAGCAAGCGATCACGTATCGTATAAGCTAAAGCACGGTAAAAATCGTCTTTTTTTGCCATTGACTCATAAGTCCCTTGCAGATAAAACAGGTTATCAGCTAGAGCACGTCTCAGAGTCGCTATACTCATACCTGTGCGATCATCTTCTACCTGAATTTTATTTTTAGCAGTGGGGTTGATGGGTTGATTCATTAACACTCCTTAAATTTTACGGTTATCAATTTTCTTTCAATAGAAAGGTGGTCAGGCTAAATTATAGCAATCCTATTTGATTTGTATCCAAAATCTTACCGCTTTTTGGTATGGAGGTTTGGAGACAATAGACAACGAGCAAGAGTTTCAGAGTTTATTTCTAGTTTTTGAATTGTCACAACTTATTTGGGATTGCTATAGCTTTACCACACAGGACTTATTCTATAAGCTGAATTTTTGAATTAAGGTGTTCAAGCATACATTAAGTAGGGTTTGCTGATTAATCATAAAAGCATTGACATATAAAAGCATAAGATCTGATTTGGGTGGCCAAAAGTACTAGCTTTTTGCTGGTAAAAGGCTGAAAAAGTTAGGATTTCAGGCACTCCCATGGCAGAAAAATGAAGGGACAAGTATATCCAACTACCTCTTCTACCAATTCCCCGTTCCTCTGTAGGGACGTTGTATGCAACGTCCCTACTTCTCCTCCTGGGAGATGTTAGGGGTGGGTCCCCTACTCCTGAAAAAGACTTTTTCAGCAAGCCCTAAGTATTAAATTTTAATCATTTTTACAGAATTGATGGCAATATCTGCGTTTTTTTGGCCACTTACTATTTGATCAGGACTTACCCATGCTTCACCTTGAAAACGCCATATGTAGGGGCGAATGGCATTCGCCCTCACCCTCGTGTAGTGCCCGTGCGTAAGTCCTGTTGATAAAATATTAGGCTGACATACATGACTAGATAGTGCATAGTTCTGTGAGCAACTCTTGCTAGCTAAGGCTTTCAGCTATCTCAAGATCTTAAACTCTTTATTGAGAACTATAGATGCTGTAAGGCAATTCCTGTAATACTTTCAGTTCAGTTTAGGAAATCATTTTTAAGTAGAACTTTGTACTCTCCAGATACATGAGAAAAACAATAATATGGCACTACCTAATGGCCCAGCTTTGTCTCCAGTACAACAAAGATTCCGGATCTGGAAATTTATTTTTAGTCCTTTATCTAAATTATTGAGAATGAGACTATTAAATTACTGAGTCAGTCATTTTCATAATTCACTCTCTAACTGGGTTTGAGATACCTGAATCTTTACTTTCAAGGTCAATTTGCGTAAGTTCTGAATAATAGAAGCTGTAATTGACCTTCTTCCTTAAAAAACCTTTGGTAATATATTTGTGTTTCCGAATGTGGACTATAACAGTATTTTTTCAAATAGTATTAGAGGTGAAAACCTATGCCCGTTTATATTTTAGGCTTTTTCTTGCTTATATTTTTTTGAAGTGCTACTAGCTATTTGTAGAAAAATTGACTACTTTAACACCAAAATATATGCTTTATTCTCCGCTCCACCTCCTAATTTTTGCTATCTTTAAAATACACTTTTCCTAAAGCAGCAGGAGGGGTAGATTTACCTGCTAAACCAATTAAAGCTAATAGAGCAATAACATAAGGTAACATCTTTAAAAATTGATAGGAAATATTTAGATTAAAAGCTTGAATTCTCAATTGCAAAGCTTCTGTTGCTCCAAATAATAAACAGGCTAAAACGGTATTAACTGGATGCCATCTACCAAAGATTATGGCTGCTAGGGCAATAAAACCTTTTCCACTACTCATGCCTTCGGTAAAAAATTTGACATGAACTAATGCTAAGTAAACTCCACCTAAACTTGCCAAACAACCACTAATACTTACGCTTAAATAACGCACTAAACTAACAGATATTCCTGCTGTTGCTGCTGCTTGAGGATATTCACCAACTGCTCTTAAAGTTAAACCCCAAGTAGTATCAAAAATGATATAAGTAGAAACTATGATTAATAGCAAAAGTAGATAAAACAATAAGTCTTGATTGAAAAATATTTCCAAAATAGGTAAATCTTTTAGGTCGAAAAGATTGATAGTTTCAATACCTGGTATAGCAATTGTGCCACTATTAAATAATACTCTAGCACCATAAGCTGTTAATCCTGACGCGGTTAAATTTATTGCTAAGCTAGAGACTAATTGATTTACTTTTAAACTGACAGAAAGATAGGCATGAATTAAGCCTAAAATTCCCCCGGCTAAAACTGCCACTAAGGTTCCTATCCAGACATTTCCAGTAGTAAGAGAAACAGCCGCACTCACAAAAGCTCCTGTTAATAACATTCCTTCTAAAGCAATATTAAGTACGCCGGAACGTTCTGAAAATAATCCACCTAAAGCGGCAAAAGCTAGAGGCACAGAAAGTCGAATTGTGGCAGATAAATAGTCAGAAAAAAAGTCGATATTTGATAAATTCATTGTAAAATTTCGGTTAGTGGGAAACCAACCAATTTTAATAGCTGGATGGAAACAACTTTAATTATTTTGTCGAGGGAAATAGCAGTAAAGGTATCTTGCTGTTCATCCCTATCTACCATAACTATGCAGGACCACCAAAAATGTTCTGACAAGTTTGCGGGATGTTCCTACTCCGATATAGGCTCAAACGCTAGACTTATTGCTAAAAATAACATTGTTAAACCTTGAATAGCATAAACAACAGTTATCGATACCCCTGCACTACGCTGCATTACATTCGCTCCACTCCTGAGAACGCCAAAAAATAAGGATGTTAAAATTACTGCCAGTGGGTTGCCCCGACTTAATAAAGCAATGGCGATCGCGTCAAAACCATAACCAGGAGAAAAATTTTCAAATAACCTATATTTTGCTCCTAATACTTCTGTACTTCCTGCAAAGCCTGCCAACCCACCGGATAAACCCATTACTGTGAGAATAGTCTGGTTAACAGATATTCCGGCGTAACTAGCTGCAGTAGGGTTTTGTCCGACGGCATCTACTTGATAACCGAAAGCTGTTAAGGACAAGACCACGGCCAAAATAATTGCCATAGCTAACCCCAGTAAAATTCCGGCATGAGCTTGAGTTTTGGGCAAAATTATGGGCAAACGTGCTGAATCGGCAATTAGGGGGGTGTAGGGACTAGGGGCGTCTGGGGCGATCAGTGGTTCATTTACCATATAATTGACAAAATTTTGAGCTATGTAATTTAGTAGTAGGGTAGTCAGGACTTCGTTTAAACCACAGGCAATTTTGAGGTAACCAGCGATCGCTCCCCAAATTGCTCCTAGAAGAAAACCTCCTACTAGTGCTAGGGGTAAATGTATCCACATTGGTAAATTCGGCAAATATAGTCCGATGACAACACTGCCTAAAGCACCCATATAAATTTGTCCTTCGCCACCGAGATTAAATAAACCTGCTCGTAATGCTATTAATATTCCTAAACTTACTAATAATAATGGGGTGGTTTTGCTGAGGGTATCGCTGAAACCAAAGTAGGTAGTTAAAGATTTTTGAAATAGGGCAGTATAGGCAGTTACAGGATTAGTTCCTGCTAAGATAATTAGACCTGCTCCTACTAATAAGGCGGCTAATACTGCAAATATTGGGAGTAGAATTGACTTGATAATTTTTGGTATCAGATGTTTGGAAATCAAGATGTTTTTTTATTCTGTTATACTAAGTGGAGAATACAAAGTTCTTCTAAAACATGATTTGCTTTCAATGCTGAAAGTATTACTGGACATGCTTTACAACACCTACAGTTTTTTCGAGAGATTTTCTAACGTTGAGATAGCTGAAAGCCTTATCTAGCAATAATTATTCCCAGAAATTATCATTGTCTAGAACCATAAATTTAGGATTAAAAGGGATAGGAAATAGGGAGTCGAAAAATGTCCTAATCTTAATGTGTAGTACTATAATACTAAATGTGAGTATAAAAGGAGGCTTACCCCATCGTCCAATCCCTTATTTAGCAACGGCTGTAACTTTAAAAATACTCTCTTACACTAGGTGGATTTGGTATAAATCAAATTTTATCTTAAAAATAGCTAATTGTTTGTCTTTAGAGTGTTGAATAATACTAATTCAATTAAACAATCTTATCAAGCAAGAGCAAGAGTTATTATAAATAGCTAAATTTAGGAGAAATAATTTATAAATAGAAAGAAGTTTTTTGTTATTGCTAAATAAGTACTTATCAGCATAAGCAGGAACAAAATTATTGCTGGAAAACATTTTTTCAATCTTGGAGGAACTGTATTAATTTTAGATCACAATAAGTTCGACCTTGAGGGTTTCCATTCACAATAGTAAATGGTTCTTCTGGTTCACCTAAATTATTTAATACTAGAGTTGCGCCAGTAAAATCTTGATGACGAGTATAATTATTAACAGTCACAATTGTTTTTAATCCAGCTTGCAAAGCGGCTTGTAAACCATGATGTGAATCTTCAAATACTATACAATTATTCCTTTGAATTTTCATTTTTTCTAATACATAATAATAAATATCTGGCGCAGGTTTCTTCGCTGGAACTATATCCCCTGCAGCAATTATTTCAAACCAAGAAATACTTTCTTCTCCCAAGGTATGCTCTAATAATGCTATCACATTAGGTAAAGTACTAGTAGTAGCGATCGCCAACCGCATTTTATTAGTTCGTGCTTCTTTCAATAATCTTTCTACTCCTGGGCGTAATGGTATAGCACCTGTTCCTAATAATTTTCGGTAATAATTTATTTTACTTACTTGTAAATTAGAAATTAATTCTGGCAATGGAATTGATGATCTAAAATTTGGTTTATACTTACTAATATAAAAGTTAATCCGTTCTTTGCCACCAGCAATCACCAGTAATTCTCCATACAAAGAAACTGACCATTCCCAGTCTAAGCCTGCTTCAGCAAAAGCTTGATTAAAAGCTACTCTATGGCCATCTCTTTCTGTATCGGCTATCGTGCCATCAACATCAAATATTAGGGTAAACGGCTCAGTCATTAAATTAAAACAGTAATAATTTTCATACGGGTCTCTCACTTCAGTGATCAATGATAACTATCTCCTAAAACCCTTTTTTGATAGAGAGGAGAGAATCAAGGGAAAGACTAAATTACTAATTCAGAAAAAACATATCTTAAAATATACTTGCTTACTCTTCCTAAATATCCATTGAATGGCAAGTAAATAAATTCTCTATTTGGTCAAATTTTATCTTATAAGAAAGATGTTTATAAACCATAGTTAAAATAGGCAAGCTAGAAATACTGAATTTTCTTTTTTTTATCTCCTGGAAAGGGGGAGACTATTGGCCTTATTTTCTAGTCAAGTTTATTTTATATCTATAAAGGGGTTACTATTTTTCCTATCGCAAATTCTAGATTAAATCATTATACACTTAAAACCTACCTTCAGATTGCTTTACTGATTCCCCAGTATATTCTCTAATGGGTTGTTTGGAAATTACAGACTGATGAGATGGACTAGAATAATTTGTATGTTGTAATTGCCTCACAAGTGTAATCAAGCGTTTCAAATGAGGTTTGAGCACCTGTGTATTTTGTATTTCCAGATCGTCAATTTTGGCCTGAAGCTGGGATATATCTGCTTGAGGTTCCTTGACTAACCCTTCCATATCCCTTTGCAGATTATTGATCCCTTGCTCAATCGCCAAAATACGTTTATTTACTATTTCCCAATCATCTGTACTTAGAACTTTTTGATCCACAGATGCTAGACTTTTTTCTACAAAAGAAACTGAGTATTCTAGTGCAGTTAGTTGCTGTTGTATTTCTGAGCCCAAAACTGGTGTTGATTCAGTATAGAATTTTTCACGAACTGATTCTATTTCTGTAGAAAGCTGTTCACGAAGTTTCAGTATTACCTTTACAGCATTTTTTTCTAAACTTTCTACTGATTTTTCTAAACTTTCTACTGAGCTTTGAATTTTTCCTATCTCAGACATTTGAGATAATTGCATCTGCCGTTCAAATCTGTATCTATTAGCCACATTCAGAGATAAGGCCAATACCATAGGAGTGACTGCATAAAAAGCTTGTCCTGAAAGTGCTACACCAAAAGCACCAAATGCAGAGATAACTACACTAGCATACTCTGCCAGATTGAGCCAAGACTTTTTGTAAAAAGTTGGCTTCACAACTCTCCTTAAAAATGAATCTCGATTAAGTTTCATATTTTTTTAGTAGCATCTGTCCACAAATATTTTCTATTTCATCCTATTTATTATACTTCTTCAATCATACCTATTCCGTTATCAGCAATAGTTATCGTTATATATAGCCCTACTTCTAAGTCAAAAGTCAAAAGTTAAAAGTCAAAAGTTAAAAGCAACCCCCTAAATAATTTCTATTCTCTCAGCTATAGCAATCCTTAGGACTTACCCATGAAAGCTATTGGTAGGATGTGTTTTGCTGACGCAAAGCGGAGCGAACGCTTCGCGACTTGAATTGCGAACTTCGTAACGCACCAATGCTCTATATATAGTACCTTTGCCTAAGTCCTGAGTCCTATTTAAATTGTAATATTGTGATAGGAGTTAAGGATCAGGAGTCAGGAGTTATAATTTCAATAGAAATTATAACTAAAAATGCATAGTACAAACTATTAAAATTATCAGGACAAGGCTTACGCAGTGCCGCTATATATAGTACATTTTTGGGAATGATTTTCGATATTTGGACTACATATGGTGTCTTGGTGTAAGTCCTGAAGGAAAGTTATTTTTGCAAGCTTTCAAGTACAGCAAGACTTTTAAGAATTGATATAAAGGCAATATCCTTATTTGGGCGACAAAAAGCACCAGCTTTTTGCTGGTTGAAGCTGAAAAAGTTAGGATTTCGGGCGCTCCCTAGGCAGAAAAATGAAGGGATAAATATATTTAACTATCTCCTCTACCAATTCCCCATTCCTCTGTAGAGACATTCCATGCAACGTCCCTACTTCTCCTCCTGGGAGATGTTAGGAGTGAGTCCTCTACTCCTGAAAAAGACTTTTTCAGCAAGCCCCATTTCATACGGATATTGTCTGTAACGTTCCTACCTAATCTCTCTGCGGTTTAATAATAAACTACCTTCTGCGGGAAAATTTTCTGGATTTTTTTGATTAAAGCGCCAATGTTGTTGATAATTGTTAAAAAAGTTTTGCCCTAAAATTCCATCAACTTCTAATAACTTCAATACTGGGGAAGATAAAATCACTGTTTCTAATTTTGTCAGCTCATAATTTCCCATTTTCACTTTAGCTAAGGAAGCATATTCTGCCATTTCGATACCACAAAAACCCTGGACTCGAATTTCCTGTCTTTCAGCAGCAGGAATTTTTAACTGACTAGCTAATTTCTGAGAAATAAAAATACTTTCTGCTCCCGTATCTAACATAAAAATAAACGGACCATTGCCGTTAATTTCTACTTCAGCTAACATTACTCCTAACTTAGATTTAAGTGGGATAGCATCTTTAATATTTTCAGTGGATATTATAGTAGGAGATAGTAATCGTAATTCTTTGGTTTGAGGATTGATTTCTACATCAAAATTACTGAAAATATCCATTCCCAAAACTCCTGATAATCCCTCTGGCATTACAGTAGTAGTAAATTCTAAACCTGCTAATTTTTCGACTCTAACATTATCAATTTTTAATACAGGTAAACGATGCAAATTAGCTTTCATTTCTGGACACTCATCTCCTGCTACTGCATAAGTTAAAAGTTCTTGTGGTATAGGTTCTCCTGTCAATCCTAATTCTTTGATTGTTTCTGTTGTAATCATTGTAGTAGAAGCTCCTGTATCTAATAAAAAATTACCCGATTTTTTCCCTAAAGTTGCTGTTATGATCAAAGCTTTTCCACTGTCTAAAAAATTGAGGGGAATAGTTGCAATTCCAGTTACTTTTGGCCTTGGTAAGTTGAGATCTTCTAGTTGTACAATAGCTCCAATTGGTATATGTTGAGCAGTGGCAATATAATTGTTGTCACTATTACTAAGCAAAGTAGGTTTTTTTGGAGCGATCTCTACATCTTGTTTCCCAAGAACAGGTCTTAGTGGAGCTAAACTTTGGGAAATAATTATAAAGGCAACCACTCCAATAATAATAGTTTTAATAACTCTTTTTGTACTGTTCTTCATAAAGCTTAATGACTCTCCTTTCCTATAGTAATTTTTTCTCGACTATCAATACCTTATACAGTTAGGACTTACGAATGAAGGCTATTGGTAGAGTGTGTTTTGCTGACGCCAAGCGGAGCGAACGCTTCGCGACTTGAATTGCGCTAGCGCTAGCGTAACCCACCAAGGCTCTATATATAGTACCTTTGCGTAAGTCCTGACAGTAATGTTTCGAGCTGAAATCAAGCTTTTTCTTTATATATCTATTTTCCCGGCCTTTAAGGTATTTTTCTCAGTAACTACTTTCAAAGGGCAGGAATTAACCCACCCTCATCTACAAACCTACCTACTTATCAACACTAACTAACATCCCCAAAGTTTCCTCAATCTTCGGCATATCCTCCAAAGGAATCATCCGACCTTCATCCTCAAAACCAGCAATTTGATCGAAATTCAAATACCGATACAAATCATCCGCAAAGGGATCAACTTTCTCCTTCATAATCTCCAAATATTCATTCACATTAGGTATCCGACCTAACAACGCACACACCGCCGCTAATTCTGCCGAACCCAAATACACGCGGGCACCTTTACCCATACGGTTATTAAAATTCCTGGTCGAAGTGGAGAACACTGTCACCCCATCCTTCACACGTGCTTGATTTCCCATACACAAGGAACATCCAGGCATTTCTGTTCGCGCACCAGCAGCAGCAAACACGCCATACACTCCTTCCTCCCGCAACTGCTTCTCATCCATACGAGTCGGTGGACAAATCCACAAAACACCTTTAACCGGACCCGCACCTTCCAATACTTTGGCAGTAGCGCGATAGTGACCGATGTTTGTCATACAGGAACCAATAAATACTTCATCAATTTTATCTCCCGCACATTCCGACATTAACTTAATATTATCAGGGTCATTGGGTGCCGCTAAAATAGGTTCTTTGATTTCGTTCAAATCTACCTCAAGAATTTCCGCATATTCTGCATCTGCATCTGCTGACATTAACTCTGGATTTCTCAACCATTGCTCCATCTTAGCAACCCGACGCATTATTGTCCGTGTATCCTGATAACCCCGCGCCACCATATTCTTTAACAAGGAAATATTAGAACGCAGATACTCAGAAATTGTTTCCGTTCCCAACTTAATTGTCGAACCAGCACAAGAACGTTCCGCCGTCGCATCCGTCAATTCAAAGCCCTGCTCAACCTTCAAATTTGGTAAACCCTCCATTTCCATAATTCGTCCAGAAAACACATTTTTCTTGTTCTCCAGCGCTACAGTTAACAACCCTTTTTGAATTGCTACATAGGGAATAGCATTCACAATATCCCGCAATGTTATGCCCTGTTGCAACTTACCCTTAAACCTAACCAACACAGATTCTGGCATATCCAATGGCATCAAACCCAGAGCTGCTGCAAATGCTACCAGACCTGAACCCGCTGGAAAGGAAATACCCAGAGGAAAACGAGTATGAGAATCACCACCTGTCCCTACCGTATCTGGTAATAACATCCGGTTTAACCAAGAATGAATAATTCCATCTCCCGGACGCAACGCTACCCCACCGCGAGAAGAAAAGAAATCAGGTAATTCTGTATGAGTCTTAATATCAACAGGTTTGGGGTAAGCAGCAGTATGACAAAAACTCTGCATTACTAAGTCAGCGCTAAAACCTAGACAGGCAAGTTCTTTCATTTCATCTCTGGTCATTGGTCCAGTTGTATCCTGAGAACCTACTGTTGTCATCAATGGTTCGCAAGCTGTTCCGGGACGAATGCCTGGTAAACCACAGGCTTTACCCACCATTTTCTGTGCCAAGGTAAAACCTTTTCCTGTGTCTGCTGGTAATTGGGGGCGGATGAAGACAGAGCTGGTTTCTAATTCCAAGGCATTGCGAGTTTTGTCAGTGAGACTACGGCCAATTAATAGAGGAATGCGCCCACCTGCTCGTACTTCGTCAAATATAGTTTCTGGTTTGAGGGTAAAGGTAGAAATTATTTCTCCTACTTCGTTGGTAATTTTGCCTTTATAGGGATGAATAGTTATTACCATTCCTGTCTCCATTTTTGTCACATCACATTCGATGGGTAATGCGCCGGAATCTTCCGCAGTATTGAAGAAAATAGGAGCAATTTTACTTCCCAGAATATAACCACCAGAACGTTTATTGGGAATGAAGGGAATATTTTCCCCAATGTGCCATAGCATGGAGTTACAGGCAGATTTCCGGGATGAACCTGTACCAACAACATCTCCAACATAAGCGACGGGATGACCTTTTTGTTTTAATTCCGCAATAGTTTTTAACCCTTCTGGCATTTTTGATTCTAGCATCACTAATGCGTGAAGAGGAATGTCGGGGCGAGTTGTAGCATGGGGAGCAGGTGATAAGTCGTCAGTATTAGTTTCACCAGGAACTTTGAAGACGGTGACTGTTATTGTTTCTGGGAGTTGGGGACGAGTAGTAAACCATTCTGCTGCTGCCCAGGAGTCTACTACTTGTTTGGCATAGGAGTTAGTTTCTGCCAATTCTATAACGTCGTTGAAAGCATCATATACTAACAGAATTTTACTTAGGGCAGTAGCCGCTGTGCTGGCCAATTCCCCATTTTCTGATTTGAGTACATCAATCAGAGATTGGACATTATAACCCCCAACCATTGTTCCTAATAGTTCTACTGCGTAGGTAGGATAAATTAGAGGACTGGCAATTTCTCCTTTAGCAATACCTGTGAGAAATCCTGCTTTGACATAAGCTGCTTCATCTACTCCTGGTGGTACACGATCACGCAGTAATGCCATTAACTTTTCCTCTATTCCTATAGGTGGACTTTTTAGCAGTTCACATAGGTCTGATGTTTGTTCAGCATCTAGTGGTACAGGCGGGATACCCAGAGTTGCTCGTTGTTGGCTCTGACTATTATAGTCTTCTAACATTGTCATAGTGTTCTTCTAGTTAACTAACATTAATTCTACAATTTTGATACAATACCCAAATACTATATTTTAAACTTTTGTCTTTCACAGATACAGCACTTTCCGTTGTCATGAGGTACACTCACCCAGGCAAGATCCCCACACTACATTATTTTTACCATTTAACCACAGGACTTACGCAGAACCACTATATCTAGTAGGGCTTAATGGCCATTTACCCCTACAGATGGTGTATATTGTCATATTTGGCGTAAGTCCTCAACCATTTAACTTGTATATCATTTGCCCGAAATCTGCTGTATAAAATTGATCAGGACTTATGCAACGACACTAATTATAGTGCAATACGGTTCAGTAAAGGCTAAAAGCATGATTTGTCATAGGAAAAGAAGGAGGTTCCATCTGCCGAGGGCTACCTCAGTGTTTTGGTTTTTGAGAACGAAATTTAGATACAGGCTTTTTGACAACTCTGGGATTATATTTAGGGACTCGTGCGGGTAATTTGGATTTTCTATTTCTAAATATTACAGGACTTAGGCAACGGCACTAATTGTAGTGGTAATATCTTAAAAAAGACAAATTTATGCCCCATATATAGTAGTACTCCGTAAGTACTGATATTATTTGTTGGAGCAAATACTAGATAGAATGGTAACTTCGGTTATAAAGGAAAGTTATTTTTGCAAGCTTTTAAGTATAGCAGGACTTTTGAGAATTGGTATTATTGTCCAGAAATTAATCCCATAGAGAGGCTATGGTTAGCAATAAAACAAAAGCTCAAGTGGATAATATTTGGAGATTTATCAGACCTTATTGAAAATTTCTTGGCTTTGTTGCACATTGAATCTTGATTTGCGATCGCCTCCTACCCTACACTATAAGTCTAAATACTTACTCAAGTTTCCTCTTCTTTTATGCTACATACTATAGTATAAATATACTAACAATAAAAGTTTATACGTATTAATTAAACTGAAAAATTTAAAATTAATTTATATTAATATCAGGGATCCTTAGGGATCATTAGGAATCATTAGGGATCATTAGGAATAAATTTACTACATGTAACAAAATATCTACATATAGTGGCCCAGGAAACTAATGAAAAAATAGAAAAATTTCAAACAACTTAACCTGAAAAATTTGAAGATAAAAATTATAGGACTTAAGTAAGCCATGCAAAATCAAGAAAGAAATAATCACAAATCATATCAACAAGAAGCTTTAATTTTTGAGTATCTTTATGATGGGGTAATTCTCACAGATATTCAGGGTAATATTTTTGAATGGAACTCAGCAGCAACCAGAATTTTTGGCTATAGTAAAATTGAGACCTTGGGCCAGACTCCAGCCATTTTACACAAACCAGAAATAGCTGATAAGTTAACACAGCAAATAATAGAGAAGATAAAGGTCCATGGTAGATGGACAGGAGAAATTAACTTTATTCGCAAAGATGGGAGTGAGGGTGTATCTGAAACAACGGTTGTACCAATACTAGATCAATCTCATCAAATGGTTGGAACTATAGGAATTAACCGAGATATCACTGAACAAAAACGAGTGCAAGACTTGGAACGGCACCAAATAGATAAAGTGCTTCAAGAAAGTGAAGAACGTTGCCAGCGTTTGATAGATAACTCACAAGAAGCGATCGCGATAAACTACATGGAAAAATTGGTCTATATAAATTCTGCTGGAGCCAAATTACTTGGGGCAAATTCCCCAGAGGAAATAATCGGTCAGTCACTCTCGAAATTCATTCATTTCGACTATATAGAAAGAGGAAAACAGCGACTGCAACAAGTTCAAGAACAAGGAAAAAAAATAAATTTACAAGAAAAAAAGTTGATTAAACTAGATGGAAAAGTCATAGATGTGGAAATAGTTGTAATACCTTATAATTATCATGGCAAGACAGCAACACAGATGATTATTAGAGATATCAACGAACGCAAACAAATACAAGCCAAACTTATTTATGACAAACTTCATGATCCACTGACAGGTTTGCCCAACCGCATCTTGTTTTTAGATCGACTAAGACTAGCATTGAATCGATATAAAGAACACCTAAATTACCAGTTTGCTGTTCTCTTTCTAGATTTAGATCGCTTTAAAGTAATTAACGACAGTTTGGGACATACTATAGGAGATAAACTATTAGTAGCCATCAGCAAGGGACTAAAGAACTGTATCAAATCTTCAGATACTCTTGCGAGATTAGGAGGAGACGAATTCATTATCTTATTAGAGTATTCACCCGATATTAACTATATTACCAGAGTAGCTATGAGAATTAATCAAGAACTTGCTAAACCGATTTACCTAAAAGGACATAAAATATTTACTACAGCAAGTATTGGTATTGTTACGAGTCATGGAAATTTCACCAAGTATGCCCATAAAAATAATCCCCCTTTTTGTCCTATTGACAACAACCCAGAAGAGTTACTGCGAAATGCAGACATTGCTATGTACCAAGCAAAAGTTTTAGGTAAAGCCAGGTATGAGATATTTGATTTGACAATGCACAACCAAGCTATATCCTTATTAAGGATGGAAATCGATCTACGACAAGCAGTAGAAATGATTAAACAAGATCCAGCAAATTCTCAATTTATATTAAATTACCAACCAATTGTCTGTTTATCTACAGGTAGAATTATTGGTTTTGAAGCCTTGATACGCTGGCAGCATCCAACTCAAGGCTTGATTTTGCCAGGAAAATTTATCCCTCTAGCAGAAGAAATAGGTTTAATTGTGCCTCTAGAAATATGGATATTGCGAACTGCTTGTCATCAATTAACTATTTGGCAGCAAGAATTTAACGATCAATATACAGAATACAATGACAAATTAGCAACAAATAATACTCCAGAAATATCCCTAATATCTAACTTTTTACCTCACAGACAAAATAGTAATGGCAAAGATTCTTGTGCTTGCTTTGCATATAATTCTAGCTTTCAATTTCCTACCTATAATTTTACCATGAATGTCAATCTTTCTAGTAAGCATCTTTCACAACCAAATTTATTAGAAGAAATTAACGATATTTTGCAAGAAATAAATTATCAAACTAATTCTTTGCAGCTAGAAATCACTGAAACTGTAATTATGGAAAATGTTAGTTTAAGCACTAAAATTTTGAATCAACTTAAAAATAAAAAGATTAAATTATCAATAGATGATTTTGGTACAGGCTATTCATCATTAAGTTATCTACATCAATTCCCTATTAATAGTATTAAAATTGACCGTTCTTTTGTGAGTAAATTAGACTCGGATACAAGTGGTCAAACATTAAAAATTGTGAGTGCTATTATTAAATTAGGTCACAATTTAGGTTTAGAAATAGTTGCAGAAGGAATAGAAACTCAAGCTCAAATGCAACAACTTAAGGAACTTCAGTGTAACAAAGGACAAGGGTATTTCTTCTCAAAACCATTGGCAAGTGGCCATGCAACTGAACTACTTCGCAATTTGAAATATCAAGTGTAATGTAATACTGGAAACGAGCAAGCAGAAAGGAGGTTTAAAGTATATAAGGTTATGGGGTACTCCTGTGTACATCCTGTTATTATTAAATGCTATCCTTTTCAGCTTTCTTATAGTGTCTATCATCAGTACATTTCCCAATATTTGGCTCCAAGTTTTCCTCGCCGGTGGATGGTTAGGAATTATTTTAATCTTTGCCGAAGCACTGAACCGTTTTGCCAAAGTCGACCCAGAGATATCGCGAAAAGTCGTTCATATTGGCACAGGTAATGTAATTATATTTGCTTGGTGGCTAGAAATT
>JAKQYF010000050.1:0-25417 GCA_023356535.1 Trichodesmium sp. MAG_R03
TTTTTACGGCTAAATTACTACAAGGTTTAAATCCAGAAAATTCTATTGATGGTTGGGTAACTAACTATATTTTGGCAGATTCTATTAGAAAGAATATGCTAAATATTTCTCAATCTCCTGTGTTTCATAATTCAGGAGATGCGATTATTCTGACTACGAATACTCCGACTAAATCTCTAGACGGACGTTGGAAAAAAACTCCTCCTTATCGGGCTTTATCTTATTTTACTGAACAGGAAAAAGATGGGGTATTTTTTCATGGTAGAACTCGGTTGACTGATGAGTTAATTGACCGAGTTAGGACTAATAATTTTGTGGCGGTTTTGGGGGCTTCCGGTAGTGGGAAGTCTTCTTTGTTACGGGCTGGTTTGTTATATCAATTGAAGCGGGGGCAGAAAATATCTGGAAGTGACAGATGGTCATATATTAAGCCTTTTACTCCGAGTTCTTCTCCTCTGGGAAGTCTGCAAAAGGCAGTGAATATAAAGGGTGAAAAACTAGAGAATTTAACGGAAAAACTGATCGATTTTATTAAGAAAGAAGAGGCTGAGAAGAAAGTCTTGATGGTAATTGACCAATTTGAGGAGTGTTTTACTCTCTGTAAAAATGATGAGAAACGACGGGAATTTTTTGATTGTTTTTTGTCTGTTTTAAGAAGTGAAAAAACTCAAAATAAATTTTGTTTGGTCTTAGGAATGCGGGCTGATTTTCTTGACCAATGTTCAAAATATTCTGGGTTGGCAACAGAAATTAAGGAGCATCAATTATTAGTAACCCCTTTGGAAAAGGATGAGATAGAGGAAGCAATTAAGAAGCCGGCGGAATTAGTGGGAATGGGAGTAGAAGCTAAGTTAGTTGCTCAAATGGCAGAAGATTTTTTGCGTAATCCTGGTAGTTTACCTCTGTTACAATATACTTTGGATGCTCTGTGGAAATATGCTACTCAAGGGGAGGATAAAAGTAAATATTTAACTCTGGCAAGTTATGAAAAGTTGGGTGGAATTCAGGGTACTTTGACGAAGCAAGCTGATGCAGTTTTTGAGGGTTTGAATAAAGAGAAAAAGTCGGTGGCGAAGAGAATATTTTTAGAGTTAGTTCAGCCTGGGGAACGGTCAGTTAATTTTCTCAAGGTAACGGATACTCGTAGGCGAGTAATTTTGGAAAAGTTGCCTAATAAACAACATAGTTTAGAGCTTTTATTGGAGGTTAGTGATAATTTGGCTGACCCAAATAATCGATTAATTACTAAGGATAAGTCAGAGAAGGGAACATTATTAGATATTATTCATGAAGATTTAATTAGAAGTTGGAAAACTTTGAGGGGATGGGTGGAGGAATATCAAGAGGCTTTGCCGGTGGAAAGGAAAATTGAGGCTGATGCGGCTGAGTGGGAAAAGGATGGAAGAAATAAGGGTTTGTTATTACGAGTAGGTAAGTTAAGTAAGGCAGAAGAATATGTGAGAAAGTATGGAGATATGGGTTTGTTAGATGGGTTGGCTTATGAGTTTATTGAGGCGAGTCGGGAGTTGAGAATTCGTGAGGAAGAAAAGGAGAAGGTACGTAAAGAAAGGGAGTTAGAGCAAGAAAAGAAAGCTAGAAAATTAGCTCAAAGACGGAATCAAATTTTGGGTGTTTCTTTGGTTTTAATGACTGGGTTATTTGGTTATGCTTGGATGCAGCAAAATATAGCTAAACGTAATAGTGAAATATCCTTTGTCGGTCAGTTAGCGGCAAAAGCAGAATTATTGAGCACTAATAACTTTTACGATACAACTGTTTTGTTGGGAGTTCAGTCAATGAACAAAATTCAAGAATTTAAACAATGGCGAGACTCTGGGTGGCGAAAAGTGGTTAGGAAATTTTTAGGGAGTCAGTTTTCAGTTGTGCCTCAAAATGCCGCTGATGGAGCTATTCGCAAAGGGTTAACTCAACTGCCTGATCATCTTCTCAACCACGAGGGTAGGGTAACAGCAGTAGCCTTTAGCCCCGACGGCAAAACCATTGCTACTGCAAGTTTAGACAATACCGCCCGCCTCTGGGATCCTGAGAATGGCAATGTATTAGCTACTCTCTACCACCAGGACTATGTAAGAGCAGTAGCCTTTAGCCCCGACGGCAAAACCATTGCTACTACAAGTGATGACAAAACCGCCCGCCTCTGGGATACTGAGAATGGCAATGTATTAGCTACTCTCTACCACCAGAACTGGGTAAAAGCAGTAGCCTTTAGCCCCGACGGCAAAACCATTGCTACTGCAAGTGATGACAAAACCGCCCGCCTCTGGGATACTGAGAATGGCAATGTATTAGCTACTCTCTACCACCAGAGAGAGGTAAATGCAGTAGCCTTTAGCCCTGACGGCAAAACCATTGCTACTGCAAGTTATGACGGAACCGCCCGCCTCTGGGATACTGAGAATGGCAATGAATTAGCTACTCTCTACCACCAGTCCAGGGTATATGCAGTAGCCTTTAGCCCCGACGGCAAAACCATTGCTACTGCTAGCTGGGACAAAACCGCCCGCCTCTGGGATACTGATAATGGCAATGTATTAGCTACTCTCAACCACCAGGACTGGGTAAATGCAGTAGCCTTTAGCCCCGACGGCAAAACCATTGCTACTGCAAGTTATGACTATACCGCCCGCCTCTGGGATACTGAGAATGGCAATGAATTAGCTACTCTCTACCACCGGGGCTGGGTAAATGCAGTAGCCTTTAGCCCCGACGGCAAAACCATTGCTACTGCAAGTTATGACAAAACCGCCCAAACCGCCCGCCTCTGGGATACTGAGAATGGCAATAAATTAGCTACTCTCTACCACCAGAGAGAGGTAAATGCAGTAGCCTTTAGCCCCGACGGCAAAACCATTGCTACTGCAAGTTATGACAAAACCGCCCGCCTCTGGGATACTGAGAATGGCAATGAATTAGCTACTCTACTCTACCTATCTGCAGTAGCCTTTAGCCCCGACGGCAAAACCATTGCTACTGCTAGCTGGGACAAAACCGCCCAAACCGCCCGCCTCTGGGATACTGAGAATGGCAATGAATTAGCTACTCTCAATCACCAGGACAGGGTAAAAGCAGTAGCCTTTAGCCCCGACGGCAAAACCATTGCTACACTAAGTGACAAAACTGCCCGCCTCTGGGATACTGAGAATGGCAATGAATTAGCTACTCTCAATCACCAGGACTCGGTATATGCAGTAGCCTTGAGCCCCGATGGCAAAACCATTGCTACACGAAGTGAGAAAACCGCCCGCCTCTGGGATACTGAGAATGGCAATGAAGTAGCTACTCTCAACCACCAGTACTCGGTATATACAGTAGCCTTCAGCCCCGACGGCAAAACCATTGCAACTGGAAGTTATGACGGAACCGCCCGCCTCTGGGATACTGAGAATGGCAATGAATTAGCTACTCTCTACCACCGTAGCACGGTAATAGCAGTAGCCTTTAGCCCCGACGGCAAAACCATTGCTACTGCAATTGCTGGTAATACCGCCCACCTCTGGGATACTGAGAATGGCAATGAATTAGCTACTCTCAACCACCAGGACACGGTATGGGGAGTAGCCTTTAGCCCCGACGGCAAAACCATTGCTACTGCAAGTAATGACAAAACCGCCCGCCTCTGGGATACTGAGAATGGCAATTTATTAGCTACTCTACTCCACCAGGACAGGGTAAAAGCAGTAGCCTTTAGCCCCGACGGCAAAACCGTTGCTACTACAAGTAATGATAATACCGCCCGCCTCTGGGATACTGAGAATGGCAATTTATTAGCTACTCTACTCCACCTATCTGCAGTAGCCTTTAGCCCCGACGGCAAAACCATTGCTACAATAAGTGGCACAACTGCCCGCCTCCATTGGGCAACACCAGAAGGCTTAACTCAAGAAGCTTGTCGCCGTCTGAGTCGGAATTTAACAGCAGAGGAATGGCAGCAGTATATCAACACGGACTTGACGACATATCAGAAAACTTGCGATGAACTTCCTGTTCATCCTAGTTTAATTCTAGGCTTAATTGCAGAAGCTAAAAATCTTGCAAAAACAGGGGAAAAACCGAAAATCAAAGAGGCAATTAGTCTTTATGATCAAGCACAAAAATTAGATTCAGATGTCGAAATAGATGTAGAAAATTGGATAGAATTATGTTGGTTTGGCAGCTTAAATAATCACGCTCAAGATGTTATGTTTGCCTGTGAAAAAGCTGTTAAGTTGAAACCAAATGATATAAATAATGATATAAATATTTATAATGATATGAGGATTCATTTGACTCGAGGTTTCGCAAGAGCATTAACTGGAGATTATCAAGGATCAATTGATGATTTTCAAGTATTAGTAGATACCACAAAAGATGAGGAGAAAAAAGCTACCTGGGAGGGTGTGATAGAGATATTGAAAAAAGGAGTAAATCCCTGGACTTCTGAGGTATTAGAGGAGATAAAAAAGAACCAAACAGATTAATTATAATAATCTTTGTAAGATACTTTAACCCACATTCCGCACTTCAATTTGTAACATAAAAATTAGCATAAAATCCCTAGCTTGCTTAAGTTCCGCACTGCGGTATAATAATAGACCGTGATCTAAACACAGAACCTCCGAGTAATGACTGATATGATAGAATAGTATGGCCATAGGAAAAGATAAAAAACATCCCATACTTTATGTCTTTTGATGCTTCCGTCTCAACTACTTCTACCTCAACACAAGAACTAAATACCAACTTGCAAGTCAGATTCAAAACAGAGGAAGGAAAGTTGTTATTACTATTGCCACCAGAATCTAATCATGGTGACATAGAAAATCCAATAGCCATGACGTGGACAGAAATTTGGCAACAATTAAAGCAACGCCTGAAGGCAGGAGAAAAATTTTGGCAACCAAAAACAGAAGTAGAGCTAATTACATTTGACCGCCTATTAGATACTCGTCAACTCCAAGAAATAGCCGAAGCACTTTTAGAAGTAGAACTAAACCTCAGAAAAGTTAGCACATCACGTCGTCAGACCGCTGTAGCAGCAGCTACAGTAGGCTATTCTGTAGAACAAAAACCTGCCTTGAGCACCCTAAGTCAAACTTCCACAGAAAAAGTCCAACCTTTAGCTGAACCACTTTATCTAGAAATGACCATACGTTCAGGAGTAGAAATTCGGCATCCAGGTACCATAATAATTGTAGGAGACCTAAATCCAGGTGGCTCTGTAATTGCAGATGGGGACATTCTCCTATGGGGCCGTTTACGAGGAGTAGTCCATGCAGGAGCCAAAGGAAATTCTAAAAGTGTGATTATGACCTTGCAAATGGAACCAACTCTCATTAGGATTGCAGATAAAGTTGCCAGAGGGCCAGAAAAACCACCAGTCCAATTTTATCCTGAAGTAGCTTATATTTTGGGCCAAGAGATTCGTATTAGTAGAGCTAGAGATTTTACTAAAATATATCGTTAACAAAGTCAAAAGTCCAAAGTCGCCAAATCAGAAATTATTTTAGCAATCAAAATTTTGAGCAACCCTCCCAAAACATTTCCTCCTAAAAAGTGGGATTTTAAACCCAATTATTCTGATAAATTTATTTAGGGCTTGCCAATTAATCATAAAAGCATTGACAGATTAAAGGCAATATCCTTATTTTAGTTGCAAAAAGTACTAGCTTTTTGCAGATTTAAGCTGAAAAAGTTAGTATTTTGGGTTGACCATCGCAAAAAAATGAAGAGACAAATATATCCAACTTCCTTTGTCGGAACCTTGCATGCAACCTCCCCACATATCCTCCCCGGAGATGTTAGAGTTCGGTCCCCTACTCCGAAAAAAGACTTTTTCAGTAAGCCCTATTTAGTAATATAAAAGGTTAAAGATATATTAGTTTTAAATTATTTGCTAACTAACTTAATATTTGGCAAAAACAAAATTTTATTGACAAAATTGCGCCTTCTATCGTAGCAAAAATTGATTATATACAATTACTTAATGTCTAATAGCTTATGAGCAGAATTATTGTGATTACTTCTGGTAAAGGTGGAGTAGGAAAAACTACTTGCACAGCAAATTTGGGGATGGCCTTAGCTCAAAAAGGCCACCAAGTCGCAGTAATTGATGCAGATTTCGGCTTGAGAAATTTGGACTTACTTCTAGGTTTAGAAAATAGAATTGTCTATACAGCAGTAGAAGTTTTAGCAGGAGAATGTCGCTTGGAACAAGCAATAGTTAGAGATAAGCGAGAATCTCGTTTATCCCTTCTCCCCGCTGCCCAAAACCGTTTGAAAGAAGCAGTTACTCCTCAACAAATGCAGGAGTTAGTAGAGATGTTAACACCAAAATATGAATATATTTTGATAGACTCTCCTGCTGGAATTGAACAGGGTTTTCAGAATGCAATTGCACCAGCCCAAGAAGCTATAATTATTACAACTCCAGAAATATCTGCAGTCCGTGATGCAGACCGAGTAATTGGACTTCTAGAAGCACATAATCTCAAAAATATTCATCTAATAGTTAATAGGATTAAACCCCAGATGGTACAAGCTGATGAAATGATGTCTGTACAAGATGTAGAGGAAATACTCGCTATCCCACTGATGGGAATTATTCCAGATGACGAAAAAGTAATTGTATCTACTAACCGAGGAGAACCTGTAGTATTAATGGAAAATCTTTCTCAGGCCGGCTTAGAATTTAATAACATTGCTCGTCGTTTAGATGGAGAAAAAGTAGATTTTATAGACCTGAACCCCCCACCAGAAAACTTTTTTACTTGGTTGCGCAAAATATTGTTATATAAAATTATTTGATCCTGGGAAATCTTACCTCAATCTACCTCATAAATTAACTATCTTAGTTTAAGCTAATGCTAAACGAAATTATAGAAAAACTTTTTTCTAGAAATGCCCCTAAGAGTCGTGAAGAGGTTAAGCGTCGTTTAAAGTTGGTTATTGCACACGACCGCGCCGATCTTAATCCTGAAATAATTCAAGCAATGAGAAAAGAAATTCTAGAAGTAGTATCTCGCTATGTTGAAATAGATGATAGCGATTCAGAATTTGTATTAGAAAATAATCAAAGAGTTACAAGTTTAGTGGCCAACTTACCTATTCGACGTGTGAAGGCCCAACCCATTCAAAATGAGAAAGATTAAATCCAGGAATTCGAGAAACATTCCTGATGACTTTTTCCCCTCTCCCTAGAAAGAGAAAATCCCGGACTGTTCATAGTGGAGAAGGTTGTTAATCCAATATCATACACAAAATTCCTAAGCAAAATAGATTAATGTCATCCTGGATGAACGCTTCAATGATACCCTAAAAGATGACCGGAAAATAGGGTTTTAACCCTAGCCCTTTTAGGGCCACCAAGGTTTTTCTTAATAATTTGAATGTCCCATATTTGTCCGGGAAAAGCGGAAAGTTAATGGGAAACTCACCAATTTCGGATCAGTCAATAATTACAGATAGGTAGAATGGTAACCACGGCAGAAAAAACAAACGTAGGATATATTACTCAAATTATCGGTCCAGTAGTAGATGCCAAGTTTCCTAGTGGAAATCTTCCAGAAATCTACAACTCCTTAACAATTAAAGGTAAAAATGAAGCCGGACAAGATATTTCCGTGACCTGTGAAGTACAACAACTTCTAGGAGACAACCAAGTCCGAGCTGTGGCAATGAATGCTACAGATGGCCTGGTGCGTGGCATGGAAGTAGTAGATACCCGTGCTGCAATTAGTGTACCTGTAGGAACTGCCACCCTTGGTAGAATATTTAATGTTGTCGGTGAACCCGTAGATGAATTAGGTCCAGTTGAAACAGAGGACAAATTTCCCATTCATCGCGAAGCTCCTAAACTTGTAGAGCTAGAAACTAAGCCTTCCGTATTTGAAACAGGTATTAAAGTTGTAGACCTACTTGCGCCTTATCGTCGTGGTGGAAAAATTGGTCTATTTGGTGGTGCGGGTGTGGGTAAAACCGTTATCATCATGGAATTAATCAACAACATCGCTAAAGCTCATGGTGGAGTATCCGTTTTTGGTGGTGTGGGAGAGCGAACTCGTGAAGGTAATGACCTTTACAATGAGATGATTGAGTCCAAAGTGATTAACCCAGAAAACCTTACTGAGTCTAAAGTCGCTTTGGTTTATGGCCAGATGAATGAACCACCAGGAGCTAGGATGCGTGTTGGTCTTTCAGCTTTGACAATGGCAGAATATTTCCGGGATGTTAGTAAGCAAGACGTACTGCTCTTCGTTGATAATATCTTCCGATTTGTACAAGCTGGTTCTGAAGTATCTGCTCTTTTAGGAAGAATGCCCTCTGCTGTGGGATATCAGCCTACTCTTGGTACAGAGATGGGCGAGTTGCAAGAACGAATTACATCCACAAAAGAAGGTTCAATTACTTCTATTCAAGCTGTTTATGTACCTGCGGATGACTTGACAGACCCTGCACCTGCTACCACTTTTGCTCACCTAGATGCTACTACAGTATTATCCAGGGGCCTTGCTTCTAAGGGCATCTACCCAGCAGTTGACCCCTTAGATTCTACCTCCACTATGTTACAACCAGATGTAGTTGGTGATGAACACTATGGTGTTGCTCGTTCAGTACAATCTACTCTACAAAGGTACAAGGAACTTCAAGATATTATCGCTATTCTTGGTTTAGATGAATTATCAGAAGATGACCGTCTGCTTGTAGCTCGTGCTCGTAAGATTGAGCGGTTTTTATCACAGCCATTCTTTGTCGCAGAAGTGTTTACCGGTTCTCCTGGTCAATATGTGAAGTTAGAAGATACTATGAAAGGCTTTAAAATGATTTTATCCGGTGAACTTGACGATTTACCAGAGCAAGCTTTCTATATGGTAGGTGGTATTGACCAAGTAATTGCCAAAGCTGAAAAACTTAAAGCAGAAGCATAGTCATATTGATATTTACTCTGTTTGTTGTCAGCTAGAAAATAAATATTGACAGTTGATTTGTTAGTTTTCCATCCAGAGAACAACAGTCAACTGAAAAATAAAAAATAATAACAAATCATTGACAAATGACATTAACTGTGCGTGTAATAGCTCCCGACAAAACAATTTGGGACTCAGAAGCTAAAGAAATAATTCTACCTAGTACAACAGGTCAATTAGGAATTTTAGGTGGACACGCTCCACTTTTAACTGCTCTGGATATAGGTGTAATGCGAGTTCGTGCTGAAAATGATTGGATAGCGATCGCCCTGATGGGTGGTTTTGCTGAAGTAGAAGAAGATGAAGTAAACATACTTGTTAATGGCGCTGAAAGAGGAGATAGTATTGACAAAGAAGCAGCTCGTTTAGCTTATGAGGAAGCAGATCAACGTCTGCAAACAGCTGAAACTGGTGATAATCTCCAAGAAAAAATTCAAGCTAAACAAAACTTAAAGCGAACCAGAGCCAGGTTCCAAGCTACTGGTGCAATGGTCAACTAAAGTCCTAATTCTATTAACAGGGACTGTATTTGCTCCCTGGTCAGTCCCTGTTGAATATAAATAGGTGCTTTTGGGTTGTAGGGACTAGCAACTAGATCAACACTGACAATTCTAGCTGTTTCCGGCAAGACAGGTACATCTGGGTTAAAAGCAGTAGGTCCCATCAGAGAACTAGAAAAACCTTTAAATATAGCTATTTCATCTGGTTGTTCATCAATTACTATCTTAACTATTAATACTTGATTTGGTCGTTTAATTGTGTACTGTTCCAAACGATGAGCAATATTATTATTCATTGTTTGTAGGTAAAATACTCTGTTAATAATTTACTAGCGCCAAATTTTTATTTCTTTTGCCTCTTGACTATTTCCCCCAAAATATAAAAGATTAAATTAATTTAATCCTAATATTTAATATTAATTTCCGGTAGCAGATCGTCCTTGTCTCTGTAATTTAACCAAAATAAAATAGCACAGAAAAATTATATAAATTACTAATCCAAAAAAACCCAAAAAACCTATAAATTCTTGAGGCCAATCTGGGTGAAAAATTTGTTTAAATAGCCAAGGTGGATCTAACCAAACCTTACAAAAAGGATCACTTAGTAATTCATTACGGGATTTAAAAGCACAAACTATAAAAGGAATTTGAATTATCCCTCCGAGAAGATTATAAGTAGTACAAGCCCAACGCCAAGAAGTAAAGCTGGCCTTGAGAGGAGAATTTCGTAACTCTCTGATTTCCTCATTCAAATCTACCCAAAACCACAAAGCTACAGGAACTAAAAATCGAGCTATTAATGATGTAAAAAAACTGATAGGTAATGCTGCAATCATTAAGTAAACTGTGATTGCAAATAAACTAGCAACTCGCCAATAAATAATCAACAAATGTTGAATAGCTTCTGATTTTTTGACCAAAGCCCAAATTAAAAGAAATACAGGCATTGCTATAGTAAATAGCACCGCTAATCTATAGTCCATCCAGACAAAAGTGTCTAATCTAGATGCAATAGCTAGGGGTAAAAAATTCAACATAAATAATTAGTAATTTATCAAGGTTATTTAGTCTGTATTTTTGACATGAATAAAATAAGATTTTTATCGTAAGCAACTGAGCCACAAAATTATAAACTCAAGTTAAGGACTTCAGTTGCTTACCTGTCGAAAACATATTCAATAAACTACATTCTGATATAGCATATTCAATTAGTTAATTCTAGTTATCATATACTCGACACTCAGCAGCATCAGGATTATTATCGCAATAATTTTCAAAGGAACTTTTATGAGACATTTTTTGCTTTTGATGAGAAGCTTCAGCTTGAAGTTCTTCTACCACATCCCAAGCTGCTGCACATTCTTTAGAATTAGCACCAGAAACATCACAAGCTTGACGAGCTATTTCGCGTTCTTGTTGAATTTTTTCATCAATGTTATTATTAGTCATGGTTTTTTAATTTGGATTTACTACTAAGTTTTTGGTCTAATTCATAACTAACTAAATTAGAACACTAGAGCTAAGGAATAGGGATTGAAAAATAGACAAAAAAATTAGCTATATATTATCCCAACTTTCTTAATTATATTAGATTTTTAGAGATTTCTCACTAAATGATCTTGATCTTTTAAGATTTACAAATTAAGAATCAAAACATCAGACTCAAAAATATCTAAGGATGTTAAACAATACTTAATTGTGATCATAACATAGCAAAAATAATGATTTGTTGGATAAGTAAAAATTATTAAATAAAATCAAAAATAACAATTATAGTAAATCTACATGTAGTTCTATAGGTGACTTCCTATTCCCAACTATATTAAATGAAAGATTAATATTAAAAATATAATTATAATTTATAAGGAGCATTAAACAGATGCGGTGGTCAAACTCTTTATCAACCCGTCCTTCATTAGAAGCAGCAGTAAAAGAAGTAGTAGAAAAAAGTTTAGAATCATTAGGAACGACAGCAGATTTAGGACTGGTATTTATCTCATCAGCTTTTACCAGTGAATATTCACGACTGATGCCCCTACTAAAAGAATATCTACCAGAAACTATTATAATAGGCTGCGGTGGTGGCGGTATTGTTGGTATGAATGAGGAGGGAAAACCACAAGAAATAGAACAACAAACTGCCATTAGCCTTAGTTTGGCAAATTTGCCAGAAGTAGTAGTAAAAGCTTTTCATATATCAGCAGAACAGCTACCAGATTTAGATAGTTCTCCAGATCGCTGGTGTAATCTTATTGGAGTACCTACTGTAGATCAACCTCAATTTATTATACTTGCCGATTCTTTTTCTGCTAGGATTAATGACTTACTTCAAGGACTAGATTATGCTTACCCTAATTCTTCTAAGGTGGGAGGATTGGCTAGTAGTGGAATAAATGGCCAAAATGCCGGGCTCTTTTGTGAAAATTATTTATATACTCAAGGAGCTATAGGTGTCTCTCTATCTGGCAAGATAATCTTGGAAACAATAGTAGCTCAGGGTTGTCGCCCTATTGGCAAACCTTATCGGGTTACAGAAGGAGAACGTAATATAGTTTTAGAACTTGAAGAGTTAGTTACTTCCGATCAGATAGTTAGTGATGGTGTTAAACAATCTCCATTAGAAGCATTACAAAATTTAGTACAAAATCTCAACGAAAAAGACCGCAAGCTAGCTGAAAACTCCCTATTTGTAGGTATGGTCAGAGATGAATTTAAACAAAACTTAGAACAGGGAGACTTTTTAATCCGTAATTTAATTGGGGTAGACCCTAAAGCAGGAGCGATCGCTATAGGAGATAAAGTTAGGGCTGGCCAAAGAATTCAATTTCATTTACGGGATGCCCATACTTCAGCAGAAGATTTAGAAATGTTGCTACAGCGTTATCAAAAAGAGGTTGGTAAGGATGTTACAGCTACAAATAATGCTACTGCTTTAATGTTCTCTTGTTTGGGACGTGGGGAGGTACTATATGGTAAACCCAACTTTGATTCTAGGTTATTTAGTAGTTATTTGAATATCCCTATAAGTGGGTTTTTCTGTAATGGTGAAATTGGGCCGGTAGGTAGTAGTACATTTTTACATGGTTATACTTCTGTATTTGGTATTTGCCGTCAACCTTCTTGAACAAGTTACTCATTGAATAATGAGTTAACACTCAAAAGTGATACAGCAGATTTCGGGCAAATGATGTACAGGGTAAATGGTAAAAATCATGTAGTGCAGGCATCTTGCCCCCGTAAATGTCCCTCATAACAAAGGAAAACGCTATAAGTCTGTACTTAGGAAAGAAGTAATGTGGCATTATTATCAATACTATTAGTCGCATTAAAACTTTGAAAATATCGCCGGACCTCAGGTGGCAAATTAGGAAAGTCCAACACAGCATCCCCACCCGCAATATCAGCCCAAAAATAACGTAGACTAGGAGCAAGCTGGGTGGCAAATTCTGGGGATAAATTTAAGGGAGGGTTCGTCAAAAGTTTATACATATAATGAAAAGAGCGATCGCCGAGCCAGTTCCGAGAAACATCACTGAGATTAGGTAAATCAGGCAAAGAATTAACACGATAACTCTCAATTTTTAAAGATTGTTGGCCACTGGCATCAGTAATAAAATCTATTATGCGATAAGGATGAGGATAAGTAACTAAAGAACCAGTTGTAATTTCATAAATTCCTTGATATTCAGCAACATCCTGAACATGAAGATGGCCAGTAAATATCAACTTAACACCTGCAGATTGGAGAATATCTAATAAGACTAACCTATTTTCTAACATATAACGACGACCAAGAGAGTGATTAGATTGGTCTGGCAAATGTTCAATTACATTATGGTGTAACATAACTATCACTAATTTCTCTTGAGCAATAGTTAAAACCTGTTCCAACCAATCTAATTGTTCTTCCTCTAAACCACCAATATATTTTTGTTTTCCTGAAGTATCAAATTGATTAGAATTTAACCCAATTATCTGGACTCCAGGCAATACTTGTTTGCTATAGTACAATCTTTGCTGATCATCATATCCACAATGATCATAATAACTAGAAAAATCTGCTAAGCCAATAGAATAATCATTGGCAAATTTTACAGGTATATCATGATTACCAGGAACTACATACACAGGATAGGGAAGTACAGCTAATCTTTTACTTAACCAGGTATGATTTTCTGGTTCACCATCTTGAGTTAAGTCTCCAGGTAGTAGTAAAAAATCAATATCTAACATACTTAGATCTTCTAGTACCAATTCCAAAGCAGGAATACTAACTTCTACTAAATGAAAACGATGTGTTTGTTCAGAAATAGTATGAGGAAGAGCAATATGTAAGTCACTAGCAACAGCAAATCTAAAGTTTAAGGCCATAGAAAAAGTTCTCTGGAAGTTAGACTAAATAAATTGTTAATTATTTCTCTGGATTTCTATTTTATCTCAAAATCAGCGATCAATAAAGATATGGCCATACTCTAAGTTAGAGTCAGAATTTAGCTGATGACTGCTGACTTCTAATTTATGACTTCTGCTATAGTTGACGCTCGGGGATGATCACATTAATATTAGAAATAATAAGGCAATCTGTAGACTCTAGGTGAAAGCAATGCCAGAAGCTGAACTTCCTGGAAACGAGCACTTACCAGAAATAAATGATCCAGTAAATCATCAAAAACTGGAGCTAAAAAACGAAGTTGAAAAAATTAGACAACGTTTAGCCCCAGAATCACACACATCTATTTCAGAAGACGATAATTGGGAAACTGTTAATTCTCCTGATTCTATTAGTGTAGATTCAATTCCAATTTTAGAAACAACTTCAGAAGGCCCAGAAAATTTAATATTAACTGCTCAAGATCAAACCAAAAGAAAGTTCCACGAAGTTCGAGAACTTGAAGTCGTTGTCACAAAAAACCCTAACGAGGAACTAGAATCTGCAAATCTGATGAAGGCATTACACGATTGTAACCGGGAACTGGTAAGTCGAGTTACAGAACTAGAAACGGCCTTAGAAGAATGTCAGAAAACTCTAGAAAATCAAGAAAAGTTGCTAGAAGAAAGAACTAGAGAATTAGCAGCAACTCAACAACAGGTAACTCGTCTATTCCACAAACTAGAATTGTGTAGTCAAATTATTCAGCGCCAGGAAGTTTTAGTGGAGTCTTTAACAGATAAGTGGGAAAAGAGTGAACAACATCAAGCACAAATGGAAAGAGAATGTACCTTAACTAAACAATCTTATAGCCAACAAAGTTATTATCTTAAAGAATTAGAAAGTAGTTGCGAAGAATTGCGCTCAAGACTATACCGCCAACAACAACAAACTCTTCAGTTTAAAACAGCTTTGGAAAGATGTTTAGAAATGCCAGGAAGAATGGACATGGGAAATCAAGTAGTAGAAAAAACTACTGATCCATCTTCAGTTAGGACATCTCAAGTAAGTTCTAAATCTGAACCTTCAAAACAAGAGAATCCTTTTATTCAAACTAACACGGAAATATTACCTGTGGTAATTTCGGAACCAGTTAAGACATGGTCTCCACAGACAAAAAGTCAACAAAAAGAAAAAACTCTTCCCAAGATTAATTTGGGTAATAAGTTAGATTTACCTCAAGGTTTGACAATACCCCAAAAATTATCATCATTAGAAGAAAATCCTTCTGAGAATATTTTTTCTACTGAGGTCAGGGAAAGTACATCCAATGCTAGTCTACTATCATTTAGTAGAATAGGCAAAGTTTTAGATGATAAATTTGTAGAAGAAGTATCGCAAAAAGGTATTTTAGAAGAGACAGAAGCAGGAGAGTATGTAGTTATAGAAGAGAACTTAATTGAAGAGCAAAGTAAATCTCAGGATAGAGAACAATTAGAAAAGAATAAGGTTATAGAAGAAATTAAAAAAGCAGACACTTTAGCAGAAGAAGCAAATACAGTGATTAAACACGAACGAATATCATGGAATATATCTACAGGAAAGTGGAATGTTTGTGAGTACCAACCTGAAACAGAAACAGAAATAAATCCAGAAAAAAATGCAGAAGGCCTTTCTGAAATTTCTAGACTTGGCCAGCAAGATGTGGGACAAACAACACCACTAAGTAGTAAGGTACATTTACCAACTTGGAATCTACCTGTATTTGAGTCTGAATATTTTGAAGAAGATATAGTATCAGAAGTTCTACAAAAACAAGAATTTTCATTAGGAGCAATAGATTTGCCTAATTTTCCCAAAATTTCTATTGACGATCAACCATCGGCAATAAATAGTTAAGATATTAGTTCAGTTTAGTATCTTAATATTTACTTGATAAATCAGCTTCCATTCATGTATTTGTGTTTAGACTACTTAGGGCTTGCTGAAAAAGTCTTTTTCAGGATAACGGGACCCACCCCTAATATTTTCCAGGAGGAGAAGTTGGAGTTGTAGGGACGTTTCCCTACGGGACATGAAACGCATTTTTCTTATGCAACGTCCCTTCAGAGGAACGGGAAATTGATAGAGGAGGTAGTCGGATATATTTATACCTTGATTTTTATGTCTAGGGAGGGAGCAAAATACTAACTTTTTGAGCTCTTAGGACCGAAAACTAGACACTTTTTTTGCTCCTAAAAATGCTGAAACCTTTATCTATCAAGGCTTTAATATTTAATCAGCCAGCCCTACTTATTCAAGTTTGGTTAATATTATCTTGCCCCCGCTGCAATTGCAGAATTAGCCATGTTTGCTAAAGTTTCTCCTTCAATTTCTGGACTTTGACCAACACCTTTTAAAGCAATGCGATAAAACACTCCTTTATACTCCCAGCCAATAATTGGAGGCGCACAAAATGCACCGCAAGTTAAGGGTCTAAAATATCCTTTAATGTTTTGTACTAAACTTAACTCTCTACTAAATTCATCTTCTAAAGGTTGGCTTCCCTTTTCGGCACTGAATTCGCCAATTGAACAAGCATTACCAGTACAATTAGGTGTAAAAGCTAAAGTAATTTTATAACTATTACTTGTACTTTTACCCTCGATATAAATTTTTCTATCTGTACCTGTAATTAATAGTTCGCTAGGCAGCAAAATTGGTAATTGAGTTTGTTCTTTTATTTTCGGCAAAATTTCCTGAAATTCTACTGCAACTGCTGTGGACTTTTGAGCCACTAACTCATTACTGAGAAAACTAAATTTTTGATGATTAAATACTTTGAGCATCGGTTGTGAACAGCCCAAAAATACTATTAGACTGCTGAGTAAGAATGTGCTTTTCAGATGAAAAACGATAAACATAATTAAAATCCTACCGAAACATTAAATAGAATAATATAGGGGTTTGAAATATAGTAACTAACCCGGGGAACAGCTAGATAAAAATAAATAAAAAAAGCGTCAGTATTTGGCCGTCAGCTATCATCCTAAATATGGCTATCAAAAAACACAAAGATACTTTGACAAATATTTTTTCATTCTATCCCTATCTACACACTATACTTTTAATCTGCCCTAAAGGATATTCTAGAAACAAGATTTAGTATTAGCTATTGCTTTTGGTACGGGATAAAAGCTTTCTTAATTGAGTCAAAACTCAACCTTATTATATAGTCTCTTGATAGGGCTTTATTACTGAGAACTAAATGCTTACAAAAAAGCTGATATATAAATTGCTAATTACTATATTTATTGACAAACTCAAAAATTATTTACGTTTAGCAGCAGCTTTTTCTTTTTCCTTCTGTTTTTTCTTGGCAGCTTTTTCAGATTTTTTCGCAGCTTTGTCAGCAGCTATTTTTGCTAACCTTTTTGCTTCTCTATCTTCTGCAAGTTTATCTAGATAGTAATGATAGTCTCCCAAATAAATCTGAAGTTCACCATCTTTAATTTCCACAATTTTGTTAGCAACTTTAGATATAAAATAACGGTCGTGGGAAACAATAATTACAGTTCCATCATAATTTTGTAGTGCTGATTCCAACATTTCCTTTGCTGGAATATCTAGATGATTCGTCGGTTCATCTAATAACATAAAATTTCCTGGCTTAAGCAGCATTTTTGCTAAAGCTAAACGTGCTTTTTCTCCACCACTCAAAGCATCTACTTTTTTAAAAACCGTATCATCACTAAACAAGAAATTACCAAGTAAAGTTCTTACTTCTTCATTTTTCCAATCTGGCACTTCATCATGAATAATTTCCATCACAGTTTTTGTTAAGTCTAAAGCTTCTGCTTGGTTTTGTTCAAAATAACTAGGTATAACATTATGTTTACCTAATTTGACTGTACCTTCTGTGGGTTGTTCTAATCCCATAATCATCCGCAATAAAGTAGATTTCCCGCAGCCATTCGGCCCTAAAAAAGCAATTCTATCTCCCCTTTCTATTTCTAAGTTTGCTCCTAAAAATAGAATTTGATCACCATAAGTATGAACTAAATCTTTAATGATTGCTACTTCTCTACCACTACGAGGTGCTGGTGGAAAATGGAAAGTTAAAGTTTTCAATCCCACTGTAGGGGCTTCTATAACTTCTATTTTTTCTAATTGTTTTTCTCTGCTTTTTGCTTGGGTACTACGAGTAGCACTAGCACGAAATCGTTCTACAAAAGCTTGTTGCTTTTCTATTTCTTTTTGTTGTCGTTCGTAAGTACTAAGTTGCGCAGCTTGATTTTCTAATTTTTGTTCTAAATAAGCTGAATAATTACCTAAATAAGTAGTAGAAATTCCTCTTTCTGTTTCCACAATTTGAGTACAAAGGCGGTCAATAAATTCTCGGTCATGAGAAACAACAACCATAGGAGTTGCTAAATTTTTTAAATAATTTTCTAGCCACTCAATTGTTTCTAAATCTAGATGGTTAGTCGGTTCATCTAAGAGTAATACATCTGGCTTTTGCAAAAGAATTTTTCCTAAACTCATCCGCATTTGCCAACCACCGCTAAAAGCACTAACTAAGCGATCGCCATCCTTAGACCCAAACCCCATTTCTGGCAATATTTTTTCAATTTCTGCATCTAATCCATAACCATTTAAAGCTTCAAATTGTCGTTGTAAACGGTCTAATTTATGAATAAGTTTATCTAATTTTTCTGGAGTAGTAGTTTCCATTGCCTGCTGTACTTGTAGAAGAGATTCATGGATTTTATTAGCATCTGTAAATACTGTCCAAAACTCTTCTTTGACTGTACGATCAGGATTTACTTCAAATTCTTGAGTTAGATAAGCTATGTGTAAACTTGCAGGGCGAATAACTTCTCCAGAAGTAGGTTCTATTTCCCCAGTAATAATTTTTAATTGAGTGGATTTTCCAGCTCCATTCACACCAACTAAGCCAATGCGATCGCCTGGTTTAACTTCCCAGTTAATGTCTTTAAGAACAAAACCTGTAGGATATATTTTACTTATATGTTCTAACCTTAGCATTTATAATTTATCTCCTAGATAGGTTAACAGCAAGTTGAGTTTTTTAAAGTTTCAGTTATTTTATACTTAGAAACCATTTGTAAAAATAAATATTAAGAAACAAGTGGAGTAACTAAATCTTAAATATGGAATAAAGCTAGAGATAGGAATCAGCTTATAAGCGTCCCTGTATCAATATTCATGCTCCTAAAGCCATAGTTAAAAAAAGTGATAAATAAATTTGGTTTTCCCCTATCCCCTATCAGGATCAGCTCATTTTAACAATCATTGACAAATAGTATCTTTTCTGACCCTATTGCCCTGAAAGGTTTTTATATTAATTTAGTAACGAAAATACATTCCAATTATTAAGCAAGAAAACCGATAATATGAAAATTCTGTGATGTTTCTAATTCCTTTAAAAGTTTGTATTGCAAGCAGATCATAAAAATATTGATGTGTCAATAAAATTTTAGATGAGCTTGCCCTGTATCCCCTATTCCCTATTTTCTACTTATAAACCTTTCTTAGTTTTATATACTTCTACAGATTCTTGAAGTACATCCTTGAGTTCTTGAGGAGAACAAGGCTTAGTTAAACATTTAAAAATATCAGCCTGTTGTATCTCATCAACTTCAGAATTTATTTGTTCTTCCCCATAACCACTTAACAAAATCCGAATGGTATCAGGAAAACTATCTTTTGTTTGTTTAAGAAATTGAATACCCATCATATCTGGCATACTGTGGTCAGAAATAATAACAGCCATTTCCCCCTCCGTTTCCAGAATTTCCATAGCTAAACTAGCATTTGCTGCTCTAAAAACTTTATATTGACGTCGAAAAGTCCGATACAATAAATCCAAGTTATTAGGTTCATCATCAACCACCATTAATTTAAGTTTTTCCGACATTGTTAAATTTTTAGCAATTTCTATCTAAGGGACAATTTAAAAAAAATTAGCATTCTAAAAATTTTAATATCTACAAGGGTATTATTATAACACCTAGTATAGCTAATATTCTCCTACACACAATCAGCATATAGGTTACATATAAGATTACAATTATTGTATGAATAGGGTTTGTTAAACAAAGTCTTTTTAGGAAGTTAGGGTTCAGGAGAAATGAGAATTATAGAGAAGATAGTTTGAGGAATTGTCCCTTGATTTTTTTGCCTAAGTCTTCCCAAAATGCTAACTTTTTAAGCTTGAGCAACCGAACAATAGGCATTTTGTTCGATCTAAAATGCTACAACGTGTATCTGTCAATTCTTTGATTGTTAATCAAGCAAGCCCTAAATAAATCTGTAGATTTAATCAAATAAGTAACACAAATTGCGTATCTCAAAGGGGTAAGATGGGGCATAATGGGAATTACACAAAAAAGCAGTAAAAAATAGGCTTAAATATAGACCCTCAGAGGTTTTTACGTCGAAAAGGCATGATTTCTTTATCAGCACGGGTGCTAGGCATTTTTAGGGTTTTGAGGTAATTCCCTTGCCTAGAATGACTTTCAAGTATTTTTCTACCCAGAAAATGTGTAATACCAATTTTCCACAAGAATGCTACAACAAGGGGATCAAACCCTTCCTACAATTGGTATTTTTGGAGATTTATAATTACTTGGGTTTAATCAGAGGATTCTAGTTAGCCTGGTTAGCTTTATTTCTTATCTACAACCTGAAATTTTAATTCAAAGCCTTTTAAAAGCTAATTTATTCTTGGCGTTGGTCAAAATGTTCTCGACCCGAAACATTATTCATAGCCTCTAAGGCTGCTCGAGAACCTGCCAAAATATCCTGTTCTTCTCCTCCCAAATAAAGTCGTCCAAAACTTCCCACCGCTTGAATTTGTAAGATATTAATTAAAGCAGCTTTTTCTGCTTCATTGGCCGCTAAAGCAGCATAGGCAGCAGGTTGAACTTCCAAAACATAGAGAGTTTGGCCACCTAAAATCATTTGGCCACGACGATTACGATTAATTAACTGTGCTTGGTGAGAGTCAATATTACGGATCACCTGGCTAGAGACAATACGAGGTTTCAGGCGATCGCGTTCTTGGACTTCTAAAGATTGCAAAATTGCTTTACCAGCAGCTTTTGTATCCCCCTGACGACTGGAATGAATTTCTAGCAAACCATAAAGTCGCTCCACAAATTGTACCCCAGGCCGCACAGAATTAGATTTGAGGGCTACATCTGTAATACGATTAATTTCAATACCTGGAGAAATTTCTATCCATAGAGAGGTATCACCTGGTAATGGTAAAAAGCCAAGGGCCACTGTACCAATATATGCGGCATGCTGAGGTTGCAAGTTGTCTATAAATACATAACTGCGCAGTTCTATACCCAAAGCTTAAATCTCCATGTACTTGGATTAAATTATACCAATTTCATAAACTTAGACTACACTGCTTATCTTAATATTTATCAAATGTTGACATATGATTTATAGCCATACTTGAGGAAATTGGCATGACATCCATAATTGTTTTTATTATATGTCAAGGATTTCTCTTAAGTCAAAATTTCAAAATTATAAACTTTCAAAATTATATTTTATACCAATTCCAAACAAGAATGTTACGAATAGTAATAGAGATCAAAAAACTTTATAGAATACGTCTATTTAAGAAAAAAGATAATTTATAACTTAAAAATAGTATTGAAGCAATTCATTCTGACTCCTGAATCCTAATTATTGACTCCTAAAAAATCCCCTAGTCATTTGTAGCAAATATTGATCAAATTGGTATTATGCCACATTTTTTAACTACCTTTTGTGCTAAATCTGTTTCTCAAAAACAACAGCAATTACAAAGTATCAAGTATTCACAAATTTCCCTGAACTATTCTGGCTTTAGCAAAGCTAGGAGAAAGCTATATAAACTTTTCTTTCTCCAGTAAAAGGTAGCCTACCATGCCCCATACGATAATTATCTAAAATTACTATATCTCCCTCTTGCCAGGAAAATAATTCTGTATTTTTCCAATAACTTTTGACAATATGATAAACATCCCAAAAAGATAAATCAGAGCCATCCTCAAACACTACATCCAAAGATCGATATTTGCGCCGTTCTGGAATCAATTTTTCGAGACAAATTTGCCCAAACGTGATTAAAAATAAGGTCAAAAATACTAACCAACTCCTGAGTTTTCTTTGATACTTAGCAGCAAACCATGCATCAATACAAACACCCCAGATATGAAACCAAGGGAACCATCCTGTCCAGGCAATTTCCTTTGTGATCGGATGAGCACCAATTATTGGCATTGGATAATCAACAATTAAGCCATCATTAGCAAGCCACTCAGTCTGTCCTCCTGCATCAAAGCATTTTGTTTCAACTAAACCTTTATCCTCAGTCTTAAATACAATTTTCCAAGATTTACGAGAACTAAACCAAGGCCATTTCCATGATCGCACGTCAAATAATTTCTTTTGTGTACTGGCCCAAAAAAACTTTGTTACCAAACGGCTATGGGAACACTTCTGCTGTAACTGTTCAGGTAAGTCTGATAAAACCGATTTCAGATTAATAATAGGAGTTTCACCCCCACTTGTAGCAACTTGAGGTGAAAAAAATAATATATAAGGAGGTTGTTCTGATGGCGAGTAAGACAACTCTGTATGACCACAAATTGACCGATAGCTTGGTACTGAAGAAGCAGTCCAGACATATTCAGCAACTTTATAACGAGGTGCCCCACCAGGATATTGATTTCGCAGATCAGGAAAAATATTCAATCCCACCTGTTGAAACTGCTCAGGAGTTTTCACTTCATATCCCCTAATAACCACAGCACCATAATTTCTTAGACCAGACTCGACTTCATATTGATGATTATTCAGATCATCAATTAGGGAATCAAAATCAGTGCAGTTTTGTTTAGCAGTTATCATAAACAGGCTTTGATTTAATTCTTTATGTGGTTCTATTATCTTCATTTAGTTTCACTGTTATTACCTCCCAAATCTTGCCCTCAAGAAAATCATGGCCAAGTAGGGGTTTTGTCACCAAAAAGTAAGGTCTTAAGCCTTACCTTAGATAGGGGATGAAAAAATATTTGATTCAGTATTTCAAGCCGGGTGCTTCAAAAGCAGTTACTCATAACTGATAACTAAAATAGCTAAGCTACTACTAGCTCACCATCTACTCAATTAAACTACCATCAGGCATAATTGCACCTTGCAAATTAGCACCTTGCAAATTTACATTTTCCAGGTTTGCACCTAGTAAATTAGCATTTTTTAGATTAGCTCCCTTCAAGTTAGCTCCCTCAAGTTCGGCATCCAGGAACTTAACCCCTGCTAAATTTGCTCCCACTAAATCTACTCTCCTAAGACTAGTATCTTTTAAGGTTGCTCTCCTAAGATCCACACCTCGAAGATTAGCACGATCCATATTTGCACCACTTAAATTAGCTCCCTTTAAATTAGCTCCCTTTAAATCAGCTCTCTTAAGTCTAGCATCACGGAGATTAGCATCATGGAAATTTGCAGCACGCAAATTTGCAGAGGTTAAATTTGCACCATATAAATTAGCTTGCTGTAGGTTAGCACTTGCCAAAACTGCTCTAGCTAAACTTGCTCCACTCAGATAAGCTTGTTGCAGTTGAGTATTTTCTAAATTAGAATGAGTTAAATTTGCACCTTCTAAACGGGCGCGAGACAAATTTGCTTCCTGGAGTTTAGCCTTGATTAAATTTGCTCCTTGTAATTGCGCTGCTTTCAGGTTAGCATTTTGTAATCTTGCTCCCCTAAGTTCAACACCTCTTAAATTAGCTTTGAATAAATCTGCATCTCGCAAATAAGCATCTTCAAGTTTTACAGCTGCCAAATTTACACCACGGAGGTTACAACCTGGACATTCTGAAGTCTCTAGCAATTTTGCAATTGAGCTATTACCGGCAAATCTTGGAATTGTTCTTTCCTGCTGAGCTGTTTGTGTGTTCCGGAAATTATTTTGGTATCGTTGTTGCCGAAAAACTGTTAAACTTGTCCCCAATACAACAAGAGCAGCAATACTCACCGCTCCCAGTATGGCAGATACTTTGACAGACTGCATCCCCATTGCTATATTCTGAAAATTAGTAGCATCACTAAAAACAGGTATTGATTTTAGCGCCGCTAAAGCTGCTCCCGCGTTTTGAAAGCGATCTTTACTATTAGGAGATACCATTTTCTCTAACCACATTGTAAATAATTCACTGAGTTGTGGTGTTAATTTTTTCAGGTTCAAGCGATGATCGCGGTCAATTAATTTTCTCACATCTGTACTGGAAGTACTTGTCAGTAAGCAAACTAGAGTTACCCCTAAACTATATAAGTCAGAATTGATAGTGACAGTACCATTCAATTCTTGTTCTGGAGGCATAAATCCTGATGTCCCACTGAAATGATGACTCCAACTCTCTTCTATTCCCATGCGTGCGCAACCAAAATTAATTAAATATGCAGTAGGGAACCTTTCACCGTTGGTATAGGGAGCAACTAATATGTTTTCTGGTTTAATATTGCTGTGAATAATTGGAGGTGTACACTTTTGCAAATAAACTAAAATCTCTAAAATTGAAATGGCAATTTGCTTAATTTGTTCAGGAGTAAAATTTCTTTTTTCTGCTAAAGATTTTCCCTCTTGATATTCTGTGATTAAACAAAATCCTTCAGGAGTTTCTAGGGCATCAATAAAGCTGGGAATGCGGGGATGTTGTAGTTGTTTGAGAATTTCTACTTCCCGTTCATAAGCTTCAAATCTTGCCCAGTTAGCATCACTATCTGCAAAACTAAATTCTTTAATGATAACTTCTTGGCCTTGCTTGAGAGCTAATCCCTGATATGTAACTTCTCCCTCCTGTTGGTGACGTTCCATTTGTCTAATCATTTCATAGCCATGACTGGAAAGGTCTTGTTTCATATTAATAATACCACCGTATTTTTTCTGCTGGTCAATGGGGGCTAATGCAAAAATTATATTTTTTTATATTTTTACTATTGTATAATGTTGTATCATTTTTTTTATTGAATTGCAATTACAAATTCTTCCCTTAATTGTGAACAATGAAATTTTGAGAAATTAAATAATATTTGAGAAATTAAATAATACATGCCTTAACCCAGGGGAATCCAGAAACCTGGGTTTTTCGTCAACATTTATTTAGGACTTACCCATGAACGCTATTAGTAGGCTGTGTTTTGCTGACGCAAAGCTACGCTAACGCTTCGCGACTTGAATTGCCCACTTCGTAACGGGCCAAGGCTCTATATATAGTATCTTGGCGTAAGTCCTGTTATTGTTAAGATCCAGGATTTATCCTAGAAGCCCAGTTTCTCTGCGTAAGTCCTGTAATAGTTAAAATTAACTAAAAAATTTGCGAATTATAACATAAGTAAATCCTAATTTATCACCTCTTAATCTGCGCCAAAATATTATTGCCAAGACTTATCTGCCCATATTAAATTATAGACCATACTGTAGGGATGAATGGCTATGGGTTCTTTGCCACATGAAATACTTATACTAGATAGGGTGGCTGTGGGTAACTCCTGATATAGTTTATGCTTTAGTCAAT
>JAKQYF010000050.1:25517-26958 GCA_023356535.1 Trichodesmium sp. MAG_R03
GTCAATATTTGAGAAATTTCTATTACAATTATTACAGTTGAGTAAATCCTAAGAATAAAATTTCTAGATAATGAGGTTTCTATGACTGAGCAAAATGCTCGTGAATTATTTAAAGCTGCTTACGAACATCGCTATACTTGGGACTTGAATTTTCCTGGTTGTACTGCTAGCATTGAACTTAAACAAGGGTCAGAAATATATAATGGCCAAATTTGCATTAAGCCAGATTTTACTGTAGAAGTGACAGGTATCTCAGAGGAAGAAGTACAACAAAGTGTTTACACTCAATTGCGGGACGTAGTTACCCACCGCAAACGTTCATCATTTGAAAAATCCCATGGTAAAAATAGTTTCAGTCTTGGCAATAGTGATGGCACAGGTGCAGTTGAAATTCTTGTTAAAGGGGATGCTATGGGTTCAAATTACAAAGTTAGAGGTAAAGAAATTTGTCTAGTCAGTCGAGTCATGGGCCGCATGGCCTTTGTGATCAACACTCATAAAAGCTTGGAGACACCAGAAGGCTGTATTGCTACTCATTATAATGCTATATTCCGCAACCCTAAAACTAATGAAATAATTAGAGAACTCGAATTTGAGGACTTTTATGAAAAATTTGGTAACTACTACATAATGGCTAAGCAAGTTGTTAATTCTACAGAAAAGGGTCAAAAAACAACAACTGAATTTAATTATTCTAATATAAAACTATTAGAACCAGCAGCTGTATAAAAATTAGAAATTTTGGTTTATTTCCCGGTTCAGTCAGTTAGGATTAACTATAAGTTATAGTATCTGTAATAGATTTAAAAAAACAAGGAGAAAAAAATGAGTCAAGTACTAGCACTTAATAATGAAAATGTAGAGAAAGTCCTAGATGAATTACGCCCCTTTCTTGCAGCAGATGGTGGTAACGTTGAATTAGTAGGCATTGACGGTCCAATAGTTAATCTTAGATTACAAGGAGCCTGTAGTTCTTGTCCCAGTTCTACCATGACTCTCAAAATGGGTATTGAGCGCAAACTCCGGGAAGACATTCCTGAAATTGGTGAGGTTAATGCTGTAATGTAAGCATATTCTTTTCACTCACATTACTTTTACATGTGGGTGGAAAGTTTATTCATCAGGACTTACGCAAAGGTATTATATATAGAGCCTTGGTCCGTTACAAAGTGTGCAATTCAAGTCGCGAAGCGTTAGCGTAGCTTTATGTCAGCAAAACACACTCTACTAATAGTGTTAATGCATAAGTCCTATTCATATAACTTACAAAAGTTTTAAACTTTAAGAAAAGGGTGATAAAAACATTTCAAAATATGATAAATTTTGGGTAAGGGTTTGTAACTGTTGGCTAAAATCTGAGATGATCTCTTAAAATCTGGAATTATCTGTTTTATGATACTAGGATTCAAAACTGAATTACACCCCACAAACCAGCAAAAAA
>JAKQYF010000051.1 GCA_023356535.1 Trichodesmium sp. MAG_R03
GCGTTCTTCAATTAACAGAAGATTTTCACGATAGTTAGCCAACATCCGTCGCCAGGTAGCCACCTGTTCAATATCCAACCCTGGTGTAATAGATGGAATATTAGTTTCCCATTTTGGCAACGGACGCACACTTTTCTCCCCTCCAGCATACCAAGCCAAAGCAAAATTATCCTCTAAATTAGAGACCTTGATGATAGGGTGCTGTTTCTCCCCTGTACGTTCCGGGACGTTGCGTCCGACCCACATAGTGAGATCCAAAACACGAGCATAGCCGTCTTGTTCAAATGTGCCATAACCAGCTAAAGCTTCCAACAATGCTACTGTAAAAACACTGTATGGCTGTCCCGTCCAAGACAATTCATCTTTTCGTGAAGAAGCAAGTATAACCCTACCACTACTGCTGCCCAACTCAGCGATCGCCGATGGAGGGAGAGGTGATTTCAGAATTCCCTTAGCTTCTGCCTGTCCACCAGCATGGCAGCAGTCTAATAGTACCAGTAATTTCCCAGCTTGAATAGCTCGCATGTACTCGGTAAAAGTTTCGCCACGAATAGCTGTACCCTCCAAATTTGCCAAGTTATAACCATAAGGCATCAAATAATAATCTGGTGTTTCAATTCCATGACCAGAGAAATAAACGATCGCCGTGTCATCTTTTCCCGTGGTCTCAGCCAACCAACTCAAAGCAGATAGAACATTAGTACGGTCTGCTTTTTCACCGGTTAGTAAACGGACTTGCTCAGTAGGATAAGCGCAACGAGATAAATCACTCAATACATTTGCAACAGCAGTAGCATCATCAATTGTGATCGGCAAATCAGCACCTACTCCAACAACAACAGCGTATCCTTGGTTGAAAGTCTGGGACATAATTTTCATCCTTCATAAAACTGATATAAAACACCACAATTAGTAAAATTTCAATTTTTACTTCTAAATTTTTGTTTGGGGAAATTGAGAAGTTACAGCAGATTTCAGGCAAATGATGAAAATCATGTAGTGCGGGCATATTGCCCGCGAGGGAGTACCTCATAAAAACGGAAAGCGCTGTAATTAACAACATCTTACTATCAAATCCATTGATTTTAGCCACACCGTTAAATCTCAATAACTTTTGACTGCAATCATTTTCTATCTTTGCTGTTAACCTGCGACCTGAAACCTGAAACCTGCACCCTACTAAAAAATGAGTGTGTAAGGTCTAGTTACTTAAATTCCAGATAGGCCTACCAATTTTATCTATGTAACCCTTTTTGTCCTCTAACCAAACCTCTGCAATACCATTAGAAAACGCAAAAGCATTATCATACTCAGGCTCAATAATCATCTCATTGGCAGTATTAATATAGCCATATTTGTCATCTATCCTGACTTCTGCTAGACCTTCAGAAAACTTGCCAGCAAAATCATACTGCGGTTGAATAACTCTTTTACCTGAAACATCTATATAGCCATATTTATCATTAATTTTCACTGATGCTAAACCTTCGGAAAAATCTTGACTAAATTCAAACTTTGCTGTAATGACTTCAGTACCAGTTTTATCAATATACCCCCAGCGATCAAGAATTTGAACCCTTGCTAAACCATTAACAAAATCTCCAGCAAAATCATATTTGGCCTCAATTACTACTTCTCCAGTTTTATCTATATATCCATATTTATAACCAGTACCGACCCTCACAGCAGCTAATTCCTCAACAAAAAAACCCCGCCCAGGTTGCCCTCCATATTCTGGCTTAATTATTATATTGCCAGTTCGATCAATATAACCCCAGTCACTATCAATTGTAACTCGTGCTAACCCTTCGGAAAAATCGACTCCATCATCAAACTGCGGTTGAATTACTATTTCTCCATTCTTGTTAATATAACTCCATTTTTGAGTAAGTTTTTTGACTGGTGCTAATCCTTGGGAAAAACGTAAAGCAGAATCAAATTCTGGCTTGATAACTATTTCTGCTTTTTCATTAATATAACCCCACTTTTCTCCAATTTTTACTGCTGCTAATCCTTCTGAGAAATCTTTTACCTGATCAAATATTGGTGGAATCAAGATTCTCCCCATTTTATTGATGTACCCATATTTTTCATTTTGCTCAATCGGAAATAATTTTCTTAGCTCTTTTTGTTTGAGAGGAGATCTAGTCAATGTCTTTGGTGGGGTTGGGTCAATTAATTCCTGAATTTGCTTGACAGCGCTGCAGGATGTTAAACCTAAAACAGCTAGACTGATGAATAAAAATAGAGAGCGCTTCATTTTATAAAATTTTCCTCCAGTTTCCAACTAACAAATTATCTCCTATTAGTTTAACTAGGTTAACCATATCTATTAGTAATCCTAAATCATTGTTATTTAACTATTGTTGATTTACTAATATTTATTCACATAAGTTTATATATATTGATATAGTGATACTTATCAAGTTATATAGATTATGGTAAAACCCGACAAATAGAGTAGTTTGTGGTGTAAAATCAGGCCACTAATTAACGCCTATCCTGATAAGTTATCTCTAGTATGGTCAAGTAATTGAAACTTCTGTGAGGGCCGATAACCAAAGTGATACAAGTATTTAAAAGCGTCTACAGGTTTTCTTGTAGACATTGGGAGATACCCCCTCAGAAAGTTAATCTTACTGTGCATTGTTAACAGATGTTAGCACTCATAGTATACCCGATAATAGCCATTACTTTTTCTTGGGAAAAAAACAAAGCGATCGCCTATCTTATATACATTAATTATACTAGTTTATAATCTACTATTTTCTCTGTAACTTCACCCCCCGAATAGAAAAATCTAATAATTCCATTGGGTGCATTAAAGTCATTTTCTTGCCTTGCAATTCTAAATGCTTTTGAATTTGCAAAGAACATCCAGGATTAGCAGAAGCAATTAATTCTGCACCTGTATTCAATAAATTTTCTACTTTTTGCCCCCCTAATTCATTAGCTACTTCAGGTTGCAACATATTATAAATTCCCGCACTTCCACAACACAAGGATGCATCTATCGGTTCCCGCAATTTCACCCCAGGAATTTGGAGCAACAATTTTCTTGGTTCTAAACTAATTTTTTGACCGTGCAATAAATGGCAAGCATCTTGATAAACTATAGTCAATTCTTCATCCTCAACTAAAGGAGAAAGTTTAACTATTAATCCTATATTAACCAAAAATTCTTGCACATCTTTAACTTTTTTAGAAAATTCTTTTGCCTGGTCACAATACTCAGAATCATCCTCAAGAATATTGCCGTATTCTTTAAGAGTATGACCACAACCAGCAGCATTAATAATCACTGCATCAACCTCAGCATTTGTAAAACTATCGATCATTTGTTTTGCCAAATTATGAGCTTGTTTGGTTTGTCCTTGATGTTCTGGCAATGCAGCACAACAACCTTGACTTTTAGGAATCACAACTTCACAACCATTGGCAGTTAAAACTCGAATTGTTGCCATATTAACAGAGGAGAAAAATATTCTTTGAACACAACCTAAAATCAAACCAACTCGATAGCGTTTTTCTCCTTGAGCAGGAATAATTGTCGGATAATTATTCTGGAAAGCATCAACAGTAATTTCTGGTAAAATAGATTCCATTGCTGCTAATCTAGGAGATATTTTTTCCAGGAGCTTGCTACTACGAATAAGTTTGTTAAATCCTAATTTTTGATAAACAAATAGAGGGATAAGCAAAGGTCGTAATCTATTAGGATAAGGAAACAAATTAAAAATCAGATTACGAATTAATTTGTCAGGTAATGAACGGTTAATATTTCGTTCTACTTGTGGACGAGTTGCAGCGATTAATTTGTCATATTTAACTCCAGATGGGCAAGTAGTTACACAGGCAAGACAACCTAAACAAGTATCAAAATGTTGAGAACTTGTTTGATTTAAAGATGCTTCTCCATTGTTAATAGCATCCATAACATAAATTCTGCCCCTGGGAGAATCCATTTCTTTGCCTATTACTCGATAACTAGGACAAGTTGATAAGCAAAATCCACAGTGAACGCAGGCGTCAATTAATTCTTGTTTGGGTGGATTTTGAGGGTCGAAACTAGGGTTATTTGCTAATGAGTTTAAATGGGGATTTTGCTGTAAAAAGTTGCTATCTTTGGCTGGTATTGTGGCATTATTTTGGGTATTTGTGTCTTTTCTTTGCATATTTTATGTTAAAAAATTTTAAAACCTGAATTTAATATATTAAACCATAAACCAGTACAAAAATCAATTAACAATGAGGTAAGCACTCAGCTCTTAGGATTTCCGTTCCGGAATCCTCCGCAAACAGCTATCAGCTTTTGAAAAAAATATTTCATTATGAAATTATGTAATTTATTTTCAGAATGCCGAAATTTATGGTAAGAATAAAGTATGTTTTAAAGAATTAGGATAAAACTGAGTTATGAAACAAATTACTTGAACTACATTAGAGATAGTACAAGATTAATTGAAGTTAATCTTATAGTTAACTTTCAAAGAGATATTAAAGATGCTAAATTTATCGCTTTAGCAATGGCAAGTAAGGCAGATTTTTTGATCACAGGGGATAAAGACTTTAGTGAAATGAGAGAGTTATCAAAAACAGTTATTGTTTCAGTTTCTTTGTTCTATGATTTATTTATAAATGAGGAATAAATTTTTACTAATTCTAAATTAATGGTTTGTGAAAAAAAAGTGTAGAGGTTTGGTTTCCCAATTCCTATAACTAATTCATCTTAAATAGAGGATGGGTTACATTTCATTAATGCACCCTACAAAATAGCTATTTTTTACTAATAATATTCTCTGGCGAGCTGGAAGCTCGCACTGGTTTTAAATCCCACCCACAAAAGAATGGGAATTAAGAATATTTTTGGGGTCAAATTTTTGTTTAATTCGATGCATTATATCAAGAGCATTTTGATTATAACCCCAAACATCAAGTTTTTGCTTCATCTCTAATGGCCCTGCTAAAACTGTCAGAAATCCACCTGTAGATTCACACCATTGCCGTAATTCTTGAATAGTTTCAAGAGTGACAGAATTAAAGTTTAATTCTCCTAAACCACTACCTGCATGAATTAATCCTAAAGCATTTTTTATAGCTGGTTGATTTAAAGTTTCTACAGCTTTATTTGGCATTACTCCTATCTTACAAATTACTTCTGTATTTCTGTGAGAATGCCAGATTTTATGTTTTAATTTGTTCCATAATTCTGCTTCATAATTATGGTAACGAGTTGAATTTAAACCTAAACTATTTCCAACTTCTAATAATTTCTGTGATTGCTCTTCCACACTACCTATTATGGTTTGAAATCTTACTATTAATCCCACGTCTTTCCCCAAGTCTAATTCTTTAACTAAATTAGTTGAAAGTAAGTCAATAGAAACAGGTGTTAATGCAGAAGATAATAAAGTTTGAGTGGCTTTGGTAATACTATTTTTTTCTCCTACTAAAACAACTGTGCTGGATGCTTCTTGTATGGGATAAACCCTGAAAGTAACTTGACTAATAATACCTAATGTGCCATAAGAACCTGTAAATAATTTCATTAGGTCGTAACCTGCAACATTTTTGACTACTCGTCCTCCTGCTTTGGCAATTTTTCCATCTGAACGCACAAAACTAATGCCCAATAACATATCTCGCACACCTCGGTAGCGTTGACGTAGGGAACCAGTGTCGGCAGTGGCAATAATACCGCCAATAGTTGCACTTTCTGAGTAGGCCGGGTCGATGGCAAGAAATTGACCGGTTTTGGCCAGGGTTGCTTGTAATTCTGCATATTTCATCCCCGGCTCCACGGTAACGGTTAAGTCACCGACAGCATGTTCGATGAGATGGTTGAGGCGATCGCAGCTGACTACTATTATTCCTTGGTGGTGATTAGTTGGATCTACTTTGACTAGCCCTCCCCAATGGAGTTTACTACCACTACCGCAAGGTAATATCACCCAGTTATTTTTGGCACAGCAAGCAACCACATCAGATAGTTGTGCTTGATTTTCTGGATAAACTATACAGTTAATACTGTTGTCGGGAGCGATCGCCTGTGAGATTTGTTGTTTTTTTATTGGGTCTATATTTTCCCATAAACTGATCTTGTCTTGACTAACAATAGTTTCTAATTCTTGTATATTAAATCTGTTTTCTTGTGAAATCACTTGAATTAAGTTAATTGTATGAGTAAAATTGTTTTTTACAGTTAGAAACTTACAGCTGTTTTCATGTTAGTGAACTATATAAAAAGCGCTGTAAAAAAATTCCTTCTTTTTTTTATAGCACATATATTTAGTTTTGACTTAAAGTTACTAGTAAGCATTCAGGTGTAGAGGTTGACACAATTATCCTAATTAAAAAAAATAATGTTACAAATAAAGAAAAAGAAAGCGATCGCATCATATTAAAAATCTATGCCTGGGGTACTAAACATTAATATTACAGAGTCAGAATAAATCCTAAAAAAGTTGTTTTCATACCAAAAAAACGGCCAAACACAGAGAACGGATACAAATTTTATATTTGCTGGTTACTCATCAGGCAAAAACTGTTGGCCATCTAGCTACTTTGATTGGTCAGTATAGAGTGACCATTATGCCAATATTCAAGCAAGTTATGGAACTATAGCCATCCTATTTTATTTGTGTCCAATGCTATGGCCAGAATTGCTATTTCTATTGCCTTCAGCACCGCCTGGTATATTATAATACATCAACAAGAATTCCTTGAGATTCACCACGCTTAATTCCTTTTGATAAGCTGATACTTTTGTCTTATTTGCTGATTCAACTTTGTCGCCAAGTGAGACAGGGGGAGATCAATTACTAATTTTAATCCTGGTGAGGGCGATAGAATAGCTCTTATTGGTTTAACAGCTAACGATCTAACTTTTAATTCTATTTCTAGTAGTAGTCTAGAGATTTTGCAAAAATTTCCTTCTGAAATTAGCACATTACGAGTATATCTAGAAGTTCTGGCACATATTGATAACCTTAATTTTAGTTTTTCACATCCCCTAAATGATTTTGTAGGAGTATTGCCGACAGTGGAATTCTCCGGTGGAATTGAGAACATGCCAAATAATACTCCAACAACTCCCCTAAGGGGAAGTAATAGCTACCATTTTTAGTTCAGAGAAAATTTTAACTGAAGATGATATTTTCGCTAGTATTACTACAATTTAAGAGCCTAAACTCTCTCTGTGAAAGGCAAATATGTCACGGTTATTAGTTAACCAATCACAGGACTTACGCAGAACTACTATATCTGGTAGGGGTTAACGGCCGTTAACCCCTACAGATGATGTATATTTTCATATTTTGCGTAAGTCCTGCAATCAAAAAAAAACGGAAAGACATAGCTGTACGAAAAGCTTCCAAAGCTACTCTTCGAGAAGCCGCTGGCGCGTCTACAGTAAATGTCTTGATCGCCAGAACCAAAAGCTTGTAGGGACGTTGCATGCAACGTCCCTACTGTAGTCTACCGACATGAAAACTGCTGTCAAACAATATTTACTTTGGCATGGCGCTCGACTTGATTTTTTAGCTTTATTTGAATTGCACTCATCCGTTTCGTACAGTTGATTTGAGTAGTCTCTCTCTGGCTTTTCGCACATCCGTTAAACCAGAATCTAGCTACAAAAGACTACAACGTTTTTTTTTGCTAAATTTGGCTCAGTCCTGAAGTGCTAGGGCGGTGGGTTAATCAACAGAAGACTGAACGTAGGAGAGCATCTAATGCTTGAAACGAAAATTCGACAACTAAGCAGTGGAGTTGTTTATACAATGTGCCATGCTTAACCGAATGATTCAAATGGGTAAACCCAAAAGCTATAAATTCAGTGGAGTTGTCGCGTTGACGGAGGATGGTGGCGGGAGCTATATCACCACTTTCATGCAATAAAGCCTACCAATTCTACAAAATATTGCTACAGTCACGATATTTAACTTTTGGCTTCCGTGAAACAGTATTAAACCTGACGATAAGCAATTACAACATAAAAAGGATCACCTCCTCCTAAACCTAAAGTCTGCAAAAAACTTGGTACATTTGACTTTTGAGAAATCACCTCTACTTGACTAAAACCGGGAACGCCATTAGCATTTTTTACAGACTCAAAATAACTTTTCACTAACTTTACTCTTCCCTCTTCCGAATTATCTCGCCAAACAGCGATCGCTTTCTGATAAAACATCCGATTAGAAAAACTAATAATTGCTATGCCACCTGGTTTAAGAATACGATGAATTTCATAAAATATGGCATCAGGATATTGCAAATATTGAATCGAAGCACAGTTCAGCACAGCATCAAAATCTTTGTCTGGTAAAGGTATTTTTAAATCTTGATTAAAATTCTGAACAAAGTAATGACTTAATAGACGATTTTTTGCCAACTCCTCCTCATTCATACCATGTCCTTCAACATGACCAAATTCTACTTCTTCTGGTAAATGAGACACCCAGCTACTCATCATATCAAAAATTCGAGTATTAGGTTGGAGGCGATCGCGATATAAATTAGTCAACTGGTCAATAAACCCTTCGTCCAGATGGGTGACAAACCTGGGAAAAGAATAAAATAAATTATCGTCAGAATCATCTAGCTTTGTACGTTGTCTAGCTTCTAATAACATAAAAATCAAGGTAGGTTTACACTACATCTATTGTAGGGAAATATTACAAAATGTAAAGTAACCTATAAAGGTACAATCTATATTAATACCAATTATCAATCTATTAAATAAGGATGTGTCAGGCCCCAGGGCTAGTAACGGCTATTTGCTCCTAAAACCTGTTTATACAGAAATAAACTTTCGGCAGTGCTGATAACTTACAACTTATAACTGAAATGACGACAACAACCACAGAAAAAATTACAACCCAACTACCACCTCTTATTCCCCGTCACATTATATTTGGTAACCCCGAACGTACTAACCCCAAACTTTCCCCCGATGGTAAATATCTTGCTTACATCGCCCCAGATGAGAAAAACGTTTTGCAAGTATGGGTAAGAACTATTGGCCAAGAAGACGATCGCCAAGTTACCGCTGACAAAAAACGAGGTATTAGAATCTATCTTTGGACTTACAACCAAGACCAACTGATATACCTCCAAGATGCTGATGGTGATGAAAACTTTCACCTTTATCAAGTAAATATTCAATTAAACATAGTCCGCAACTTGACGCCATTTCAAGGAGTTAAAGCGCAAGTAGTAAATTTAGATCATAATTTTCCTGACCAAATCTTGGTGGGAATGAATCTCAAAAAACCCCAAACTTTCGACGTTTACCGCATCGACCTTAATAATGGTGCAGTAGAATTTGATACCCACAACCCAGGTAATATTATTGCTTGGACTGCTGATGCTCAATTTCAAATCCGGGCAGCGATCGCCAAGACTGAGGATGGAGGTTCAGATTTATTTTACCGAGAAACTCAAGAAAAATCATGGGAAACTATGCGTCACTGGGAAGCTAATGAAGAAGGTAGCCCTGTTCTTTTCTCCGATGATGGGAAAATTCTCTATATATCAGGTAACCACGATACTAATGCTCAACGCCTACTTGCTCTGAACCTAGCTACTCGCCAAGAAAACGTAGTTGCTGAAGACCCACAATATGATATTAGTGGCATCATAACTCATCCTACTACTCGTACTATTGAAGCAGTGAGTTTCTACAAAGATAAACCTGAATGGCAAATTTTAGATGATAATATTGCTGCAGATTTTAAATTTCTTAAAGCAGCTCACAAAGGGGAGTTTCGCATCGTCTGCCGCACTCTCAACGATCTCAACTGGTTAGTAGCTTATTTCACTGATGATGGACCAGTTTATTATTATGCCTACGACCGCACTGCCAAAACTACAACGTTTTTGTTTACGAACCAAACACAACTAGAAGGTTTAAAATTAGCTCCTATGGAACCTATTTCCTATACTGCTAGGGATGGTTTAACTATTCATGGGTACTTGACTAAACCTGTGGGGGTTTCTACTCCAACTTCAGCAGTGCTTTTAGTGCATGGAGGACCTTGGGCTCGGGATACTTGGGGTTATAGACCGGAAGCTCAATGGTTAGCTAACCGGGGTTATGTGGTATTGCAAGTTAATTTCCGGGGTTCAACTGGTTATGGTAAAGATTTTCTCAATGCTGGCAACCGGGAATGGGGAATGAAAATGCACGACGATCTAATTGATGGAGTTAACTGGTTAGTTGAAAAGGGTATCGCCAACAAGGATAAAATTGCTATCATGGGTGGTTCTTATGGTGGTTATGCAACATTAGTGGGATTGACTTTTACCCCAGAAGTCTTTGCTGCTGGTGTGGATATTTTTGGACCTAGTAATTTGATTACTTTGGCGCAAACTCTTCCTCCTTATTGGGAACCGCTGAAGAAACTATTTTTTCATCGTGTCGGCAATTTGGAAACAGAACCAGAATTGTTGCAGTCGCGATCGCCTTTGTTTTTTGTGGATAAAATTCAGAAACCTTTGTTAATTGGCCAAGGAGCAAATGACCCAAGGGTGAAGGAGTCAGAAAGCGAACAAATTTTTAAGGCTATAGAAGATGCTGGTAAGCCTGTAGAATATGTTTTATATCAAGATGAAGGTCATGGTTTTGCACGTCCAGAAAATCGTTTACATTTTTACGCGATCGCTGAGGAATTTTTAGCAAAATATCTGGGTGGAAAATTTGAACCAGTGGGTTCTATAGAAGGTCACTCTGGCATAGTTAAGTAATATTATCAGGACTTATGCACCCAAACAAAACAAGAAATCGGGTTTCTTCCCCTGATTATTGTTTTTCAAGTCACAAAATTTTGTTGCTCAACCCGGTGTTTAAGTCCTAACTCCTGATTTTTGCAACTGATAAGTCGCGTCTACCACGAAAATACCGGTAAATATCACAAACTTACTACTACGTTTGCTGACAGTAACTGAATATCGCCCCACGGCAGAGGTAAAGATTTTCCTCCCAAATGTTTTTCCTTCATTATAATCAAGACTTATGCAGTACCCCTATATACAGCAGTTTTCATGTCGGTAGACCACAGTAGAGACGTTCCATGCAAAGTCCCTACAATGTTTTGGTTATGGCGATGTAGTTCATCAATTTGAAAAGCGCTGTATAGTTTATCAATCATCTTTTTCAAGATATTGCCACTGCAATTAGTGCGGCTGCATAAGTTCTGATCTATCCGAAAAAGCAACTAATTAGGGTTTGCTGATTAATCATCAAAGCATTAAGATATATAAAGCTTTAGCCTGATTAAGGTGGCCAAAAGTACTATCTTTTTGCTGGTTTAAGCTGAAAAAGTTAGGATTTCGGGGGCTCCTATGGCAGAAAAATCAAGGCACAAATATATCCAACTACCTCTTCTACCAATTCCCTGTTCCTACCTACTCCCCTGCTTCTTAAAAAGACTTTTTCAGCAGACCCTAATTATAGTATTGACACTTCAATATAACTGTAGGCTGAGCAGTCTTTGAAAGGCTTTCGGCTGTCGCTGACATTAAACACAGAGGGTAGCCTCAGGCTTATCGCTCTAGAGCTTTGTATAAGTCTTGCAACATGTAAGGCTTGACGCACTACTGCTATCCTCTAAAATAAAAATTATCAGCATCAAGTGTAGGTGGATTTTCCAGAGTGACGAATAAACCTCCACTACCTAAACCAGCACTACTACCATTCTCATTATAGAAGAGATTACCGTTATTAGTATTGTAAACAATCACAGCATCCTTAGTAGCTGCAGCAGCATCACTGGTGACAGTATCAAATACATCGTCAAAACTATCTTCCTCCTGAATAGCAGTGAAAGTTTTTCTGTCTAGCAGAATAATATCTCGCTCCACATCAAAATCTTTAATAGTATCGCGACCTAAATCATCTTGACTATAAGGTCGATTTGTGTTAAAAATAAAACGATCGATACTAGCACCGCCTGTTATTATGTCATCTCCAGGACCACCATTAAGGCGATCGCGTCCTTGGCCTCCATATAGAGTATCGTCACCACTACCAGCTAATAAGTGATCAAAACCAATACGACCTTCCAATATATCGTTGCCACCTTTGCCTAACAAGAAATCATTCCCTTTACCACCAATCAAACGATCCTTATCAGAATTACCAATGAGGCGATCGTTCTCACGAGTGCCTCGAATGACGGTGGGAGCTTCGTTAACATTAATAGTCAACTGTTCTTGATAACTTTCTCCCCCTACATCAGTAGTTTCAACTCGGATACTATAACTAGAGTTAGTGTCATAGTCTGGGGAATCATTGATTTTCAGTTGGTTACCATCAATGGTGAAAGCTTTGTTATCAGTATCTCCAGGACCTGTTACTAATGTATAAGTAAAGCGATCCGTTGAGTTGGGGTCGGTAGTAGATAATGTACTAACTACACTATTAGGTGCTACATTTTCCTCAACGGTGTTGTCATCAATGTCGAGGTCAGTCGGAGCAGAGTTGTTGAGAACTGAGACTGTTTCGTACAGAGCTATTTTGCTGTAATAGGAATAACTTGTGTCATCATAAAAGTCCGAAGCACTGAGGACATCCACATCCCCATCACCATCGACATCCGCTGCCGATACTGAAAAGACACCTTCAGCATTAGTAGAAATCGTCTGTTCTGTGAAGTTATTGCTACCATCATTGAGGTAGAGGGATATTTTGCCGTCAAAGGAATAACTTGTGTCATCATACAAGTTGGAAGCACTGAGAATATCCACATCCCCATCACCATCCACATCCGCTGCCGATACTGGAAAGACACCTTCAGCATTAGTAGAAATCGTCTGTTCTGTGAAGTTATTGCTACCATCGTTGAGGTACAGAGCTATTTTGCTGTAAGAGGAATAACTTGTCTCATCATACAAGTTGGAAGCACTGAGAATATCCACATCCCCATCACCATCCATATCCGCTGCCGATACTGAAAAGACACCTTCAGCATTAGTATAAATCGTCTGTTCTGTGAAGTTATTGCTACCATCGTTGAGATACAGGGCTACTTGGTTGTAATAGGAATAACTTGTGTCATCATAAAAGTCGGAAGCACTGAGAATATCCACATCCCCATCACCATCCACATCTGCTGCCGATACTGAATAGACACCATTAGCACTACTATAAATCGTCTGTTCTGTGAAGTTATTGTTGCCATCGTTGAGGTACAGGGCTATTTGGGCCCCAAAAGTACCGAGAATATCCACATCCCCATCACCATCCATATCCGCTGCCGATAATGAAGCAACACCATAACCATCAGTAGTACTAGCAATAGTCTGTTCTGTGAAGTTATTGCTGCCATCGTTGAGGTACAGGGATATTTTTTCGTCGTAGTAGGATGAAGGAGAAGCACTGAGAACATCCACATCTCCATCACCATCCACATCCACTGCTGATACTGAAAAGACACCATCAGCATTAGTAGAAATGGTTTTTTCTGTGAAGTTATTGCTACCATCGTTGAGGTACAGAGCTATTTTTTCGTCATAGTATGAAGCAGAAGCACTGAGAACATCCACATCACCATCCACATCCACATCCACTGCAAATACTGAAGAGAGAAAATCAGCATTAGTAGAAATAATTATCTCATTTGCCCCCACTACTTTAAATGAGGGGTTAGTATTATCCCTTATTGTCAGAGTTTCATCCCCTAAAGTCGGACTCACATCATAATACTGGGGTTTTTCCGTCAGGGTGAGGGTTATCGTTTCTCCCCCATCAGTGACAACGTCGTCCCTGGGTACTATTTTTATGTCAACACTAGTTTGTCCATCGGGAATAACAACGGTGCCTCTTTCTCCATTGAAAGTGACGGTGGCTACTGTGCCATCTATCGTATGTATTCCTTGAATATCGTAGTCGATGTTTTGTTGAGCAGTGCCAGAGATAGTGAAGAATACTGTAAGATTTCCTGCTGTTTCCTGATCTCTATCTATAGTGAAGGTCCCTGGGGTAGCTCCTGCTTCTGTAGGTGTTCCTTTAGCATTGATGCTGATAGTGGGAGTTTCGTTAACATTGATGGTCAACTGTTCTTGATAACTTTCTCCGCCCACATCAGTAGTTTTAACTCGGATACTATAACTAGACTTAGTTTCATAGTCTGGGGAATCATTGATTTTCAGTTGGTTACCATCAATGGTGAAAGCTGTGTTATCAGTATCTCCAGCACCTGTTACTAATGTATAAGTAAAGCTATCCGCTGAGTTAGGGTCGGTCGTTGATAATTTACCAACTACACTGTTAGGTGGTATGTTTTCGTAAAGGATGTTATTGTCAAGGTCGAGGTCAGTCGGAGCAGAGTTGGGAACTGAGACGATTTCGTACAGGAATATTTTTTCATAGTCAGCACTGAGGACATCCACATCCCCATCACTATCCAGATCCGCTGCAAATACTGAACGGATAAAATCAGCACTAGTAGAAATCGTCTGTTCTGTGAAGTTATTGCTGCCATCGTTGAGGTACAGGGCTATTTGGTTGTAATAAGAAGTACTGAGAACATCCACATCCCCATCACTATCCAGATCCGTTGCAAATATTGAATTAACACCATCAGCATTAGTAGATATGGTCTGTTCTATGAAATTATTGCTGCCATCGTTGAGGTACAGGGCTATTTTTCTGTCATAGTCAGCACTGAGGACATCCACAGTCCCATCACGATCAACATCCACTGCAAATACTGAACTGACACCATTAGCACTACTATAAATCGTCTGTTCTGTGAAGTTATTGCTACCATCGTTAAGATACAAAGCTATTGTGTCGTAAGAGACATTACTTATGTCGTCATACTGGTTGTAATGACTGATAACATCTCCATCCCTATCTCCATCCACATCTACTGCAAATACTTGATTGTTAAAACCACTAGAACTGCCAACAAAACCATCATTAGTAGAAATTGTCTGTTCTGTGAAGTTATTGCTGCCATCGTTAAGGTACAGGGATATTTTTCCGTCATTGGAATAACTTGTGTCGTCATACAAGTTGGAAGTACTGAGAACATCCACATCTCCATCATCATCCACATCCGCTGCAAATATTGAATTAACACCATCAGCATTAGTAGATATGGTCTGTTCTGTGAAATTATTGCTGCCATCGTTGAGATACAGAGCTATTTTGCCATTAAAGTTATCACTTATATCGTCATACAAGTTGGAAGCACTGAGAACATCTACATTTCCATCACCATCCACATCCGTTGCAAATAGTGAACTGACACTATTAGCACTAGTAGATATGGTCTGTTCTGTGAAGTTATTGCTACCATCGTTGAGGTACAGGGCTATTTCGTTGTAAGAGTAATTACTTGTGTAGTCATACAAGTCGGACGCAATAAGAACATCCACATCTCCGTCACCATCCACATCCGTTGCCGCTACATCCGAAAGAAAGGCATCATCAGCATTAGTAATGATAATTTTCTCATTTTTGAGCTCCAAAAAGTTTAAGACACCACTATAGGCTTCCATGACTTCTTTTTGTAGCGCCGAAGTTGGTGGCTGTTGTCCAGTATTGACCTCCAGTTCCCAGTTTCCTCCCTTAGTCGCACTTCCTGTCAAAGTCTGAGAAGCAGAAATATTTGCTCCCATCAAGCCAGACAATTTACCCACAAACTCCTCTCCTGCATCCCCGGCAGCAACATGACAACCATAAAGCACCAGATTATCAATATCCCACAGTTGGACTTCAGGCGCATACTGTTTGAGGGTATCTAAACTCAATTGAGTATTTCCCAGGTATAGACAACCAGGGGCACCGTGGGAGATAATCTCAACAGTTTTTGGCCCTGGATATTGTTGTAAAATTTGGCCTATTTGTTGGATACCATCAGTAGCAGTATCGATAAGAAAAGGTTGAGCTTTGGCCACCACACCATCAAAAAATTGTTGATAGTTGTCAACTCCGGTATCAATAAAAACTAGAGTCGAGATTTGATTGGAAGTTTTCCTATGGTTATTCATTTGATCCATCTTAAAAAAATTTATTCCTTTACTCTAAATAATACCCTAAATTAAATAATACCCTAAATATAGATAATGGTAGATGAGCTCAAGCTATTACTAGCCTCAGAATACATTAAACCTCCAGCCTTAAATCACGGGTAGCCACTCGCCTCAACTCATCTGGTTGTTGTAAACCAATACAACCGGGATATTGGACTCCAGGCAAAACTGCCACATCGTACAACTCAGCAATAATTCCTTCTATCCGCAGCCAATGGACAATATCTCCAGTTTGCAAATTAATGATTTGCAACCCACAAAAAGCTTCAGCTCCCTTTTGTGTCAACCTTTCTTCCAGAGCTAAACCAGAAAAAGTCTGTTCTCTAGGTTTAGACAAACCCACCACAGCGTAATCTTTCCAAAAAGCTAACCCCCGCAAATATCCCCCACAAAAAACAACTGGTTGAAATTCTCCCCCTTTTAGATCCAAATAGCCCAATTCTCCCATTCCCGAATTGAGCAACCAGAGTTTATTCTGGTAAAAACGGGGAGAGTGGGGCATAGAAAGTCCCCTAGCAATAATTTCTTTACTCGCAACATGGATAACACAACCTCCATCCCGCCGTTTATCTCTCCATCCATCCACGACATCCGACTCCCCACAAGCCGTCACATAACTAGGTTCTCCCTTAACTATAGCCAGCCCATTCAAATGACATCGGTCTTCAGGAGCCAGTTTAGAGATGAAAGGCGGTTTCCACAGAGGAGCAAAACTGTAGCGATCGCTCAAAGTCGCCAAACAACTAAACAGAGAATTGACAAAAATAATTTTTCCATCTTTGTTGTCCCATCCACCAATAGCAATATCGTGGACATCTAATTGGCCAGTTAGCCAACTACGACGAGGAACATACATTTTGTCCCGCTCCTGAAAAGCTTGACCTTTTTCCACCATATTTTCCAACTGCCAAACCTGGTAGCGAGTCGCCAAAGTTAGGGTATCAGCCGTAGTATAAAGTCCCATCGGACGTTCAAAAGTCCGCATAGTAGCAGACAAACTACCGTCAGGTTTAGTCCCAATGAAAAATAGTCGATTAGATTGATAAGTAGTAAATGCTAAACTTATCTTCTCTAAATTCAACCATTGGATAAACTGTTGAGAACTGAGAACTTCAAATGATGATCCAGTCTTTATCAAGCTCATGTTAATACAGCTAGAGTGCTTAAATATTACTAGCAGAACTGAGGGACATGTACTAATTACATTATAGCAAATTATAGCATCAACACAGCATTTTTTCGAGAAATAGTATTAAATTCTCTGAATTTTTATTAATGAATATCCCTCAAAAATGATTATATTACCATTCTCCCACACTTTGTCTTCTGCACTACTAATTCTTGCTCTTCAGATAACTAAATCTCATCGATCAACTTGGTTGTCAAATCTTATAAAAAAAACCATCAACTATCCTGCTGTTGCTGCCAATCAGATATGACTTTTTCCAAATACCAAATCCGATCTCTACCCGGATATTTTTCTTCAACTTTTGCAATTAATCTTTCTGCCATTTCCCAATGTCCGCCAACCATTCTTAACAATTGTTGTTTTAATTGCTTATACTTAGTATCTTCATTAAGATTCTGATTTTTACTAAGAACAGATGTCTGAATTTTATTCAAATTATCCAAAGTGTTTTGATAATTCTTCCAGTCTTCAGTATCCCCAAATAATTGAGCCGCATTCTGATAGTCATCTATAGCTTTTTTTATTTCTTCTAAACGAGAATAAAGAATGGCTCGGTTATAAAAAGCTCTGGCTTCATTAGGATTAATTTTTAATGCTTGTTCATAATCTTTCATTGCCTCTTGATAACCACCAATATCCCGATAAGCATTCCCTCTAGTTACATAAATAAGTGAATTATTTGGTTCAATATTTAAAGCCGCATCAAAATCAGCCTTCGCTCCTTTCAAATCTCCAATTTTACTACGAAGAATACCCCGATTTTGATAAGCTAAAACATCTTGATTATTAAATTTTAAAGCTTGATTAAAATCTGATATTGCCCCTAAATTATCCCCTTGTTTATAACGAATAATTCCTCGACAACAATAAGCTTCAGAATCTGAAGCATCCACTTTTAATGCCCAGTTTAAATCTGCTATTACACCCTGGCGATCGCCTTGTTCAAATTTTCTCAAAATTTTATTTAAAAAATTCTTACTATCACCTTTTTCCCACTGAATATTACTATCAGTTTTCACAGAAGTAGAAACTATCTTTTGCAACTTTTTAATATGATCCAAACATTGCCGACAATTAACAGCATCCTTCTGTTCTAAATATAATTCTGCACCCCGCTTAAAACTAGCAATTGCATCTGGTTGATTACCTTGTTTGCCGTAAGCATTACCCAACAATTTATATGCCGGAGCATACTTATCATCAATTGTAATTATCTGATTAGCATCCGTAATAGTTCCAGAAATATTTCCTACTATTAATCTAGCAATACCACGACCTAAATAAGCATTTATATAATTAGAATTAATTGCCAAAGCTTGAGTATAATCTGTAATAGCTTCTTCCCTATTTCCTAAATCAAAATTTGCCAAACCTCTGCGATAATAAGCTTCAGCAAAATTAGGATTAATTTCTATAACTCGACTAAAATCTTGAATTGCCTCCTGATATTTTCCAGCACAAGATTTTGCTACAGCTTGACTATATATTTTCTGTTCCATTTTTTCTCTTAAAAGTAAGTTTGAATAATGTTCCTAGTGCGAGCATCTTGCCCGCAATAGGTGTAAGCTTTTGTGCATTTAAACGACTTATTAAAGTTATGATAAGTTACTCTAATAAAGTAAACCTTAAAAACAGCAAATCTACTGCTGTTATATAATTTCTACTTGAGAAAGTGATATGTATATACCCCTAAACCTTCTCTCAATAGCACTTTTCATACTCGGTTCAACCATTCCCGTGACAGCACAGGAAGCTCCCACTAAACAGTTCCAGCAACAAGATATTCCGTTGGTGTGGATTTATGACGAGTGGTATCAGAAGTATGGTACCACTATACCAATGTTTGCTTGTGTCTGCGTTCGTCAGTCATGCAACACTCGCCCTAGTTGGCCCTTTCGTTCCTTTAATAGACTGATACAATTCCTGCCCTTAGTGAGTACAACAGCAATTTCGCCGAGTCGAGTGGGTTTAAATGTGTAGAGAACCCTAAAAATGAGTTTCCAATCCTAGGTATTGGTGGTTAAAATACAATATGGTTCAGATAAGACGAAAACTTCTATGATATAGAACCACTAGATAGGCTTTTCAAACTACAAAACTGCAAAAAAAATCCTGAGGAATGGGGATCAAATATGATCCACAAATATTGGCGCTTGAGTATTGCACGGAAATGTTCCTGTACAGAAAATCTGGAAGTTAATAAATCCTCATTCCTAAACTGAACTGTATTGGAAAAAAATAGTTTCTACAGCTATCTTGAGTCTAATTGTGACTTAATTTTATACACAAATGATGCTACCGGAGGGGAAATAAACCTTTGAAGATATTTGCTGATGGTTTAGAAGCTTTTTGTACAGCCATGTCTTTCCATTTTTTTAACTGCTTAACTAACAACATTAACCTCTTTGCCTTTCAAAAAAAAGTTTGGGCTATATTTAGGCTTAAAAGTTGTGTAAGTCCAGCTAGTAGTAAACCTGAGTACGAAAAAAATAACTATATTAGGCCTCACTAATCTTCCTCAATATACTCTGCTATATGTGGTAATTCTCCCATTTTAGCAGTAAGTAACTGCGGACCAGCAATTACAATTTTTGTTGCACCTTCTTCCACAAGCTCAAACAGAAATTTCTCTATTAATGATCTTTCTATTATTGCCTGAGATTCTAATTCTATATCCTTTTCCTTTACTTTACGTTTCACCCGTTTCAAAACATCACCAGCTAAAGCGCGATAACCTTCCAACATAGAATTTTGTAGTTTATGTAAAGGATTAGATCCCAACCAACCACTCTGCCCCAATTCACCAATTACATCATGAATTGAATTATTATTAATAAAAAATACAACCCTCAATTTACTTTGATGTTCTTGTGTTTCTAAGACTGCTTTCCACATTGCTTGATCATAAGCGTAGGGATTTGCAATCACTAACCAAATACTCATGTCTTACACTCCCAACCCAAATAAAGGCCAATAAAATTTCGCCATTGCCAAGAAGATCAAAGTTCCCACTAATTTTAGCAACAAGCCACGCTTAAAAGCTTCAGAAGGCGACACATAACCACTACCCATAATAATGGCCATGACCGGAGTACTGACTGGTAAAAGAAAAGCTAAGCCCGATGGCAAAGTAATACCTAACGTCATTGTTTTTGGGTCCATTCCATATTTAGCAGCCAAAGCAAGTCCAATTGGCATCAAAACAGCTACTGCAGCAGCATTACTCATTCCCTCTGTCAAAAAAGTAATAATCAAAACCATTACCACAAAACAAACAAAACCAGAATTAATCCATGAACCTAACAAAGCTTCTGCCAATGCTTGTGCTGCCCCTGTATCTCTTAAAACTGCACTTAGAGCAATAGCACTACCATACATCAAAAAAATACCCCAGTTAACATCCTCTTCTACTTCTTGCCAACTTGCCCAACCACAAATGAAGCTACAGACAACTCCAAAGAAAGCTATTGTATCTAGTCCCCAAGCTTTTCCTCTAAAAATCCATAACAACACTATTCCGGTTACTAATACTAATATACCAATTTCTCTAGATGAAATTGCCCCAAGACTTTTCGATCTAACTTCAAGAAATTTTCGAGCAGTAGACAAAGAAACTACTATACCTTTACCTATTTGTAATAGAATAAGATAAGCTACTACTAACATCAGCACAACTAAAGGAATAGACCAAACAAACCACTCCGCAAAAGTAATATCATATTCTCCTTTTGTTGTGCTGCGAAGTACTCCTAATGCTAAAGGGGCTCTTGCACCCCCCAGTAAAGTAGCAATACCACCAATACCGCAACCCCATCCCAAGGCTAAAAATGCTGCTAGGCCAAAACGTCCACCAGGCTTTGCACCTGATGCTTGAACAACTTCTATCACCACTGGGAATAACATGGCTGTAACTGCATAGGAACTAATCACAAAAGACATCAAGGCTGAAAGAATTAAAATAGAGCCAATGAGAGTATTTTGGCTATTACCAAAACGAGAAACCACTGTTAGAGCAAGACGAGTGCTAAGTCCAGAACGTTGAATAGGACTAGCTAGAATAAATGCTCCTAATACAAAGAATACTGCTTTATTACCGAAATAGGCGTATGTCTCCGTCGGAGACATACTGCCACTTAGGGGAATTAAAAATAGCACCATTAAACCTGTGACTGCTACTGGTAAAGTATTAGTTGCCCACAGAAAAGCTGTGACTCCAAATACTGCTAAAGCTCCTTTTGCTTCTTTTTCTACTCCTGTCATGGGAAACAGAAGAATACCTATATAAATTAGTCCAGCGGCTACAAACCATAGCCAACGGTACTTAGGTTGACGAGATATGCGTAACCAAGCACGAAGATGTTTGATATTTTCCATTGAGTCATGAATAATTTTTGAAGTGGAGATTTGACTATATTTCTTACAAAACCAGAGAAGGGAGAAAAGGAAAGATTAAAAATTTAATTTTTATTTCAAACTTTTACTGGAAGATTAACATAATCTTTTGAGTTGACAATTACTTTAATCACTGATTTAGTATTTACATCTCAGAAAATTAGATTTAATAATTGTTACAAAATAAATAAATGTTCACCATATCATAGTTAATATCTTAAGTCAACATATTAAATAGACCTCTTCAGAAGAGGTTCTCATGCCCTTATGCTACCCTTCCAAAATCGGTATTTTTTCGAGAGGTCTAAGCTAATACTCATTTAAAATGCCTATTAGTAAGCTAGAATTTAGAATTTAGAATTTAGAAGGGTTTTTTCTCAGAATTTAAACTTTGTTTTTCAGAGGATGAGTGTGAATGGAAAATAATAATCTAACTGGTGTAACAGTATGGTTTACTGGTTTAAGTTGTGCTGGCAAAACTATTCTGAGTTTTGCTGTCGCAGAAGAGTTGCGATCGCTTGGTTATACAGTAGAAATTCTTGATAGTACGGTTATACGTCAAGATATTGGGAAAAATTTAGGTTTTAGTAAAGCTGATCGAGATGAAAATATCCGGAGAATTGGTTTTTTAGCTCATCTTTTAACTCGTAATCGTGTGATTGTTTTAGTATCTGCTATTTCTCCTTACAATGAAGTTCGCTCTGATGTCAAAAAACGCATTGGTGACTTTATTGAAGTATATGTTAATGCACCTCTAAAAGTTTGTGAAGCACGAGATAAAAAAGGACTTTATCAACTTGCTAGAGCAAAAAAAATTCAAGAATTTACTGGTATTGACTTACCTTATGAAGCACCACTTAATCCTGATGTTGAATGTCGCACTGACTTAGAAACAGTCGCCGAAAGTAAAGAAAAAGTTATACTAAAAATGGTAAATTTGGGTTATTTAAAGCCTCGAGATTTTTCCCATAGTAGTGCTTATTTTTTTGATATTTAGAAATTATATCATGTTCGGTGGTTTTGATTTCAGTAGACCACAGTAGAGGCAGCCCGATTGGATTTTGGTTATGACGATGTGGTTCATCAATCTCAAAAGTGCTGTCATAATTTTTTTGGCAGTTCTGTAATCTGAAAATCTCATCTAATCCTTCCATACCTTATTAGCTTTAGTCTTATACCAAGCTTGAAAAAAGAATGCTTAACTTGAGTGAAACTTCAACAAGACTTATGGAAATTTACCTTGAAAACGCTATATGTAGGGGCGAATGGCATTCGCCCTCACTTGAAGGACATGCCCGTGGGTAAGTCCTGATTATAATTTTGATTCAAGTACTTTGATACAACTTCATTCTTAATCTTTTTAATTCTGTCTCAACTACCTGATTTTGAGGCCTTAATAACTCCAATTCTGTTTGAGAAGTATATAACTGACTCCGTAATTTTTCTAATTCTGACTCAACAGTTTTAAGCTGAGGTTTTAAGACATTCAGTTCATCCTGAGATTTCATTGCTATAGGTCGCAATTTTACTAATTCCTCCTCAAACTGTAAGAGTTGATATTTTAATTTTTCTACCTCATATTCTTCTGGATTAATTTCTATTTTGTCTCCATTATAAATATGATTTACTACTTCTCCTGTGATAATATTCTTGACTTCTTTAAAATGAATTCTACATAGGAATGGGTCAGACAGCAAAGGAACATAATACATACAGTCAGAAAAATAATAATGTGTCACCTGACTATATCTAGTTCTATTTTTATCTAAAACTTGACTGCCTCCATGAAGTAAATTTGCTGCCCAAATTAAACCTTGCCCTTTCTTGACATAAAGTTCTACTTTTTTTAAACCATTGTATTCAATTAATGACTGTAAAAACTCTTCATATACAGCATAAAAATCATAAGGTTTATTCTGATAACTACCTGTAATTCCCAAATCATTTAAATCAAAAATTGGTAATTTATGACTCCCAGGATAATAATGTAGTGGACCATTATTCATATCTATATCTTCCAACGCTATCCAAACTCCACACATAAATCTAGCTGGAACTGAACTAAAATGTATACTGTCACTATGGGTAGATTGTTCAGTACCAAACCTAAAATTTAGGGTTTGAAAAGGGATTGGTTCTCGCTGATAAATTATTTTTAATAGGTTAATAATTTGGGGAGCCGTGGCAATTTTTTTAACATCTTGATTGAATGTCCAAGCATCTTGAATTCTATCATGATAAATCCAAGCCGATTTTACTTTACCTTTTTCTCCATATATGGGAGTTAAATCTTTAACTATGCTGTCTATAATTTCTCCAATATTTTCTACACCTAAGTCCTCTATAATTACATAGCCTTGTTCTGCAAATTGTTTAACAAGTTCTCTGGTATCATTATCTAAATTTAACTGGCTGAAAATTTGTTCAAAAAAAGGTGAATCTACCCAAGGCAGATTCATTACAGGAATACTCATTTTTCTATCTTTTGTTTGGCTCATGATTAGGGAAGAAAAAAATATTTGATTCAGTATTTCAAGTCTCTAGTTTCGTCTGATGGTACTGATAACTGAACTTCGAAAATTACTATTAGACATCTCCAATAATAAAAAATAAAATAAATTATCATACAGAAAGCATCAATGATTTACCGTATTTCCTACCCTCTATTCCCTACTCCGTCTTTCCTGGCAACGTCTATTCTTCAATTTGCCATAAGTCTTTAATAAGTTCTTGATCAAGAATCTTTTTAGGTCTTAATACTAGCAAAGCTCTCCCAAGTAACAATATATTCGGCTCCTCATCAAACCACTGCATTACTATTTTACCACCTTGGTCCACAATAAAATAGCCATCCTCATGCCATTGACGTTGATTTCTATCTATAATCAATAAAACTTCTTCAGTAGCACCAGGTATAGGAGTCGGCAAGCGATCGCTATTTTCAATTATCACTACAGGATCTTCTGCTTGCATGACAACTTGCCATCCAGGTATCCCTACCCAAGCACCTGCTCCACCAGAAAATTTGACCATTCTAAATGGTTCTACTTCTTCAACAAGAGGTACTGCCTTAAAATCTTCTGTATTGAGCGGTAATCTTCCGACAACCGGCAAAATACGAGGTAACTCTTCTTCTAACTCCAGTCGATAAACTGGCAAACGGGGAGCTGGTCTCTGAGAAACAACAGTAAAATCAGTTAATAGTTGTTCAAGTTGTTTTCTAGCTGTTTGAGAATCTGCTAATTTCAGACCTTTAGCAATTAGACGAGACCTATGTTGTAGGTCGTTTTGTTCCCTAGCTTGTTTCCAACATTGATACGCTACTATATCTCCAGGAGAATCAGAAAATCCTTCTGGTATTGTCGTTATCCGAGCAAAATCTTTGATGGCTTTTACTAAATCTTTGACATCATCAGCATCAAGATTGTGAGCAACTATAAACTCAGCTGCAATGATTCTTTGTTCCTGAGTTAAAATCCTCAATTCGTAAAGAATATCACTACCCGATCTTTTAAAGCGTGATAGGATATCTGTTTTGCTTGGCACTAGAACATGTTTCTTAATCTTAGCATTGACAAGACTTGTATAAACTTGAGACCCCACTATTACCTGATTTTGCTGTATCGGTTCAAATCCTGTTTGCTCAAATATTTGCTGAGAAGTATATCCAGCCTTTTGGAGAGCAGCACAAGCATTTCCCCACTCTACCCAACTATTTTCTTTACGACGCAGTAAACCAATTAAGTTTTCTGCATCTACTGGATTTGTTGATTGTTGTTGCTGGTTAGATAAATTTTGTGGTCTTTCGGTCATAATTTACAGTGTTTTGTTTACAAATTAATATACTTTTGAGAAAAAATCAGGTCTTAAGCCTTTCCTTTTTACATGACCATAATACCAAAATTTGAGTTTCAGATGATAACTAGACGGTTTTAGCTATTTTCAGAAATATACAAAAATTAGCTAACTTTTATAATTCAGGACTTACACAGAAACCTGATTATAAGATAAAATTTTGTCACAATCATGGCAATAAAAACGGCTTCTTAAATCAGGGCCATAAGCCAATACGGTTCAGTTAAGGCTGAAAGCATGATGAGTAATACGAAAAGAAGGAGGTTCCATCTGCCGAGGACTACCTCGGTGTTTTGGTTTTTTAGAACGAAATTTAGATACAGGCTTTTTGACAACTCTGGGATTATACTTAGGGACTCGTTCGGGTAATAACGTATCTAAAATTTCTACTCTCAACCAATCAAAAAAAGGGGGATTTCTTCAAGATTTTGACGTTGAAACTTAGGTACAGCGCGACGAAGAACTCGTAACGTGCCTGTAAAACTCAGGCGTAATGGAGCTACACCAGCACTGGTTGCAGCTTGAAACATTAATGTTCTCACAGACCAATGACCTAATAGCCACCCGTAAACCTCTTGTACAAATGCTTTAGGCTTTTGGGAACGAATATGAGTTTTTCTGCCCAACAAATGTGTTTTCAATTCATCAATTGTGCTTTCAATTTCCCAACGTTGGTGGTATTCAACTGCTAGCAACTCGGCCGGAAATTGCTCAATATCTAATAAGCTAGTTATTAAACGGTATCTATTCGGCTGTGAAAGGTTTTCTGGCTCGTCAATTGTATATTCAAGCCACCCTGACTAATATAGGTTGGCAGCCTTTTTTGCGCAGCTTTGCTGGTGGATTTATCCATGAGCAATAGGAACCATCATCCATGGGTTTTTCTACTGGGAATTTTACATTTTTTGGTATTCTGCCTAGATAATCACACCCCGATGCTACGGTTTTTTCCACCATTGCATAGGAATGTAGTCCCCGGCCCCACATCAATAACATTCCTTTAGTTACTGAGCGTAATAACTTTAATGCCCTGACTCGTTCTCCCATACGATATGGACACAATCTATGCATCAAAGATTAAGTGTGTTCCTGCTTCTACTAATATGACCAACCTGAGCTTGGGAAAAGCTGATTTGGTTCCTGGCCGACTACTGGGACGGCCAAAAACTCTCGCATTTTCTGAGCTATCTGGAATATCAAAACAAGTACCATCAATGGCTACAATTCTCAATCCATTTAAAAATGCTCCCTTGGTTTTACTTGTAGCCATTGGTTTGACCAGTCTGTAGAATAAATCACTCAT
>JAKQYF010000052.1:0-14815 GCA_023356535.1 Trichodesmium sp. MAG_R03
TTTCGTAAGTGCCTACCCAGAGGCGAGTTAAGTTACCTTTATATGCAAAAATATTGAAGTGGTTAAACCAAAAATCTACCATTACTTCTTGTAGTTGTTTGTTGCTAAATATCCCTTGAAGTAAACGTGCATTTTCTGATTCTAGTAAAACTTTTCTGATATTTTTGTTCATTTCTATTCGTTGTTTTTGAGTCAACCTTTTAGCTCCTTTTTTGAGTGGTGGTAAAGTTTTTTTATATAATTCTGTTGGTGCTAAGTAGAAGTTAGTTAACTGAGCTATTTTTTGTGTGAGTTGAGGAGATTCTCTAATAGTTTCTGGTCTCAGTTGAGATTTAATATAATTATCAATTCCCATAGATTGCACTCTTCCTATATCTCCTGGTCTAGGACCAAAACTTAGACGATTTAAAACATGAATTGTTTGGGTAGTAATAGATTGACTATCAGTATAGCTAAGCTTTGGTAAGCCTAATAAAATAATTAAGCCTAATAACAAAGATATAATCCAGTAACGAGAGGCTTTTTTCATCAATTATTCTTCCTAAAATACTCTAATTTTTTTGATTTACATTATTTAACTTGTATATACTTTTTGGCGATTTTGATTCTAATTTTTTTTCTTTCTGTAAACATTATTGACAATATTATTTACCAAACAATTATAACTCCAATATTATAATTTTACCACTACAAGATTTATCACGCCTGGTATAATCTGTTGATTCGTGCTATAATCTCTGTCTGGCTTGACCTCAATCCCAGAAACTCTAGTTAAGGAACTTTCCAAATATTAATCTTCCGGTCCCAACCACCACTAACTATTGTTTGACCATCTGGAGTAATTGCTACTGCACTAATATAACTACTGTGTCCACTTAAACTTCTCTTTAATTTACCTGTACTTAGTTCCCAAAATTTGATTGTTTTATCCCAACTACCACTAATTAAAGTTTTTCCATCAGGAGTAATAACTATTGACCAAACTCCATCTAAATGTTCTTTTAAACTATGAATTAATTCACCTGTCTGTAAGTTCCACATATTAATCACACCATCACTACTACTACTGACTAAGCTCTGACTATCAGAACTGAAAACTACAGATAAAATAGAGAGAGAATTAGTATTGATAGTACGAACCACTTGAGCTGTTGTCAAATTCCACAAGTTAATCATATTATCCTTACTACCACTAGCCAAAAATTGCCCATCTGGACTAATAGTGATGGCATTGACGATCTCGGAATGTCCTTCTAAGGTGTGCAGCAACTTCCCACTACCCAAATTCCAAATTTTAATAGTTCCATCCCAACTCCCACTGGCAAAAATTTTACCGTTGGGAGCGATCGCAATTCCATCTACCACATCAGCATGTCCTGGGATAGTTCGCACCAAGATAATATCAGTGATATTTTTATTTTTAGGTAGTTTCCATATTTTAATAGTTTTGTCATCACTACCACTGATCACGAATTGTTCATCAGGAGTTACTGCGACTGAGTTTACTGAGTCTGGATGTGCTTTCCAAATAGCTATAATTTCCCCATTCTTAATATCCCAAACTGAAATCATACCATTGCTGCTACCTATAACAATGTAAGCATTTAGAGCAACTATAGAATTCACTATTCCACTAATTTCATCAGTAATTGCTTTTGCCAGAGTAAAGTTAAGGGAAGTTTCCCTCTCGTCTTCTTTGATGGAAGTATCTGCAGGAACAGAATTTGTTGTTTCTGCTGGACTTGCTGGGGTATGAATAGTTTGAGGTATTTGGGAAACAATTGGCAATGAAACCCTTTGTCGCCAGTTCCAAAAAGTATTAATTTCAATACCTCCTGAGACAATAAGATCAGAGTTTTCTTGCAACTTGACAATACCATTAATAGCTACTAAGCCACCTTCTTCATTTAATACAGGTCCACCACTCATCCCCGCTCTGACTAAATTATCATATAGTAAACTATAACCAGCGACAGATTCCTGACGACCTCTCACTACTCCTGCGGTGCTAAGAAAAATTCGTTGCTGGAGATTACTGCCAGAACGAGGCCATCCTCCTACAAATACGTTTGTTCCAGGAACTAACTGATTTGGGTCTCCTTTTTCGGCAATGGGGTAGTTTTGAGAACTACTAAATGGTATGATCGCTAAGTCTACATTTGGCACTTGTTTGATTAGGGTATAGTAAACTGGGTGCATTTTTCCATCAGGTGTACGTACTTGGTAATCTCCTACTTTATTAACAACGTGCCAGTTGGTCAGTACATAATATGTATCTTCTTGCTTTTCAACAATTACTCCTGAACCACTGCCGTTTTGCCCGTCAATTCTAACTGTAATTGCTGCGGCAATTTTGTTGATTTCTGATTCTGTTGAGCCAAGAGTAATTTTTGGTGTTATTAGCGCATTAGTAGTGGTGATACTAACTATATTTGTTATATTTATATTAAGTAAATTGCTGATAATAATTATGACAATGCTTCTCTTTAAATTCATTTTTTTTTAGTAATATAGATTATAATATATCAGGGTTTAGGCAAACCAGCCAATAAACCTGGTTAAACCAGGTTTATTGCTCTGATTATTCTTGTTCAAACCACCAAATTTCCTAGATATCTATTCTTAAAAACAATGATTTATCCTAAAAACCGGGCTTCTTTGCGTAAGCTCTAATTAAGGTTTGCTGAAAAAGTCTTTTTCAGGAGTAGGGAACCCACCCCGAATATCTTCCAGGAGGATATCTAGGGACGTTGCATGCAACGTCCCTACAGAGGAACAGGGAATTGATAGAGGAGGTAGTCGGATATATTTGTACCTTGATTTTTATGGCTAGGGAGCGCCCAAAATACTAACAAATTGATCTCTCAGGAGCGAAAACTAGACACTTTTTTCGCTCCTAAAAATGCTGAAACCTTTATGTATAAATACTTTAATATTTAATCAGCAAGCCCTAATTACTTCAAGATTCAATCTTCTCACCTTCTCACCTCCCCATCTACCCCAACTATACAATAACTATTCAATCGGATTTGATATAAGACTAGAGATAAAAATTAGTCTACAGCCCCGAGGTTATCGGTATTTATACTCCTAAAATTATAGTAAAAAATAGGTGACAAATAATAATGTTTTTTCCTATTCACTATCTTCTTTTTTCTATGAAAATTATCAGTAAATTTAAAAAAATTGACTATAAAAAGTTTATCAAATTCATCTTATTTAGTTTAATACTATTTATTGATGGTTGTAATATATCTGCTGAAAGGAAAGCAGAAAAAACAAAAGAAATTTTACCTGTTGAATTAATTCAATTGCCTCTACTAACTCCTGATTTTACTGAGGCAAAATTAATTGCTGTTGGAGATATTATGATGCACGGTATGCAAATTAAATCTGGTTATAATTATCAAACTAACAGTTATTCTTATCAGAGTTTTTTCACGGAAGTAAAGGATATTTTGTCCACTGGTGATTGGGTGATTGGGAATCTAGAAACAACTTTAGCAGGACCTGAATCTGGATATACAGGATATCCTTTATTTAACGCTCCAGCAACATTAGCTGATGCTATTAAATGGGCAGGCTTTAATATTTTAACTACTGCTAATAATCATTCTTTGGATAGAAAAGAAAAAGGTTTGTTGAAAACTTTAGAAAATCTGCGCGCTCGCGACATTTATCCAGTAGGTACGGCAGCTTCTCTAGCAGAATCTCAAGAAATTTTAATGGTGGAAAAGAATGAAATTTTAATGGCTTTTTTAGCTTACACTTACGGCACTAATGGCATCCCAATCCCTCAAGGGAAAAATTATCTAGTAAATTTAATTAACGAACAAAGAATTATTCAAGATATTAATAAAGCTAAACAAAAAGGAGCAGATATTATCACAGTTGCTCTACATTTTGGTGAAGAATATCAGCGTCTACCTAATACTCAACAAAAACAGTTAGTGGAAAATTTAGTAAATGGGGGAGCAGATATTATTTTGGGTAGTCATTCTCATGTAGTTCAACCATATAAAATATTTAAAATTACTGAAGAAAATGGAGAGACTCGTCAAGCAGTTGTGATTTATTCTATGGGAAATTTTATTTCTAATCAAATAAGAAAATATACTGATTTGGGAGTAATTTTTCAAGTTAATATTCAGAAAAGTTTTCCAAAAGAAACGATTAAAATTTCTGCCGTGAAAGCTTTACCAACATGGGTGCATCGTTATCGGAAAAATGGAAAATTAAACTTTCGGGTTTTGTCTTTAGAGCAGGTTGTTCATGCTAAAAATTACCCTTTGCTTAAATCTAGAGATTATTTGCTGTTAGAAAAATATTTAACCCAAATGAATAGTCATATTAATTCATTAAATATAATAGAAGGAATGAATTAAACGGAAAATATCAGAGAAATAATATTATTTTCGAATAATTATGAATAATACCGTAGGTTGGGTGAAGGGACAGCGAAACCCAATAATAGTTCACAGTTTCATATTAAGTTGACTTACTTTTAAGATTGGGAAAACTGCCTAGAACTAGGCTAATAAATTTGTTATAAAAAAACAATTTTAAGGTCTTATCAAACCTAAGTTCTAGCTCCTAGTTACAAATTCACTAAGTTACAAATTCACTAAATTATTTGTAATGATAAGCTGTTGAGCATTTAAACGACGTATTGTAAGTTTTACCAAAATAGCCAAATCCTTAATGTACAAATTTTTTGCTTTAATTGCTTGTTATTAGAATAAGTAATCTAAATAGTTAACAGCCTACCAAGTCCGGGTATCAAAGTAGGCTTGTCCCATCGCCTAATCCGTTATTTATAAAGGCTATAACTCAAAAGAATACCCTCTCATTCAGGGGGATTTGGTATAACTTATATTCTCACCCAAGCACCTCCATTCTTACTAGAATGATTTGCTTTCTCAATTATATCTAGAATTATACCAGCTTCTATTAATGAGAATGGTTTAGTGTTTTCAGTCTTAATACAGTCTAATAAATTATCAATTAATCCATTAAACCAACTTCCATGACCAGGTTCGTCAAAATGTGTAGGTACAAAAATTTTTTTAACAGGTTCATTTTTTACACTCAAAAATATATCATTATTGTCGATACTAATTTCTCCTTCTGTTCCCTGAATTATGTAATAAGCTTTTGGTATTGACCCTAAAGAGCTGACAGTAATGTTAATTAATTTTTGTTCCCAATCTAAACAAAAAATAGCTAAATCTTCTAATTGACTATTTGTTTTATTTAGATTTCTAATATGTGCAGATATGTGTTGGGGACAGCCGCCAAATAGAGTTTGAGCAACAGAAATGGCATCTAAACCATGATCAATCATAATACCACCATTAGATAGTTCTTGATTTTTTGGTAATTCTGCTTTCCATTGGGATAACTCACTTTGAAAATTTGCACCAAATATATTAAAAGATGCAAATAAAGGTTTTCCTATTTGACCCGAATTAATTAATTCGGTAGCGTGTACTATTGAAGGAGCAAATTTATAATTATGACATGGATATAAAATACGTTTTCTTTCGTTTGCTATATTGACTAATTCATCGTATTCGCCTTTATTTAATACTAATGGTTTCTCGCATAAGACATGCTTATCTGCTTCTAATGCTTGTTTAACACTTTCCAGATGAAAAGTACTAGGCAAGCAAACGTCAATTATATCTATTTCATGGGAGTATTCTTCTAGTAAATCACCGAATTCCTCATAAACTCGGATGTTTGGGTATTGTCGCAGTGCAGCTGCACGTCTGGATGTTACAGGATCTACTACTGCTTTGACATCAATATCAGAACGATTCTTGTAAGCAGGTAAATGGCTTTTCTCGGCACTAAATCCAAAACCAACAATAGCTATTTTCAAAATCTAAAATCCTCTTAACTAGATGAATTTTTAACATTTTGTAACAAAAGTTATAATTTTTGTCAAGTATTTTTTTTGTATTATTTGTCACTTATTTTACCTTAAAGATTTATACCACTTTGAAAAAAGAATGCATCAAAAGATACATTTTAATCAGAGAGGCTGGAAAAGAGTAGCTCTAAATTCATTTACAGCAGATTTCCGGTAAATAATGTACAAGGTAAATGGTGAAAATTATGTAGTGTGGGCATCTTGCCCGGGTGGATGTACCTCACAACAACGGAAAGCGCTGGAAAACAATTATTTTGATCATTTACCCATTTTTTTTCAAGATTTACTCCAACTTTGGTCTCACCTACGAACGTTCCATGGAATGTCCCTATTTTTTGTAATAAATATTCATCAAAAATTAAGTATAACTGATTAAATGATTAGTTATGCTTAACTGAGAGATGAATGCTGACAAAAACCGAAGTTAAGGTAGATAATAAATTGCATAGGAAATATAAGCAATCCAACTAATTAATTAATCGGAAATAAACAATATACAAAAACCATTTATCATCATAATTTCCAGGACTTCCCAAGCATACTTGCAAAACTTTTTGCTTAAGTTCCATTACTGACACTCAAGAAGTATATATAAATTTCTAAAATATCAGTAGTGTTATATATGTAGATTATAGTCCATGAAAATTTTATCATTAACTTATATTTTTACTGCTACAGTAATTGGATTTTTAAATCTTTCTATTGGTAATCTTTCTGCTAAGGCTCAAACTTCTAATTTTTTCTGTGGTAAAATTGGCACTATTCCAGCTACAATAGCTAATAAACAAGGCAATAATATTCCGATTATTCTTTGGAGTGCTAATAATTATTTTGCTCAATCAGGAGAAGATACTCTAACTAGATGTACCAGAGTATCTGGAATTTTATCTGCTCAACAAGGAAATGGATATAAGAACATTGCTGTTAGTATATCTAAACATGGAAAACCTATTATTTGTGCTGCTATAGGTGGTTCTTGTCGATTATTATATCAAGTTCCTGATGGCCAAAATACCACAAAAGCTCAACAAGAATTATTGAGAAGAGTTATGAATCCTGAACTAAATTTACCACCTATTACTATTTATTAAAGGAAGAGAGAAGAAATGTTGAATAAAAAAAAGAAAGAAAAATGATACTAATCCCTACTGTTATGACAAAATTCTCCTACTCTCATAAAATAGTTCGGTCTTTCTAATAAAAACCTACAACCCTGATTCAAAAGCTCCTCTAAATTTTCCACAGAAATCAACCAAATTTGACCATTACTATCAGCTACAGCAATTTTTTTTCCCTTCGAACTAAAGGCTAGATCAATCACATTTTCTGAAAATTCAAACTGGTTAATTTGTCGCCCTGATAAATTCCAAAGTCGCACAATACTATCAATTCCAACAGTTGCTATTAACTCTCCGTCAGGACTAAAATTAACTAGCTTAGTATCTAAATGTAAACTTTGAAAATTATTTACTAATCTACCTGTATAAATCTGCCAAAGTTCTACTACTCCATTTGATGTTGCTGTTAGTAATGTCTGAGGTTTATGGATGCTAAAGTTCATACTAATAGCTTCTACATCTAGGGTTTGGAATTTCTTTTCAGATATATTCCACAACCTAATAGTCGATTTTCCATCTAATGTTGCTAGAAAATTTCCATTAGGACTAAAACGAACACTTCTAATCAAGCCATGATCATCCAGATTTCCATTAAAGGATATAGTTATAGGTGATGATGATAGGTTCCAAATTTGAACAGGAATATTTATGCCAGCAGTTGCTAAATACTTACCATCAGCACTAAAGCTAATGCTATTAACTTCGGTTTGAGATATTTCTAATACATATAATTTTTTCCCTAAAGTTTTTTCTAATAGACTCCATATTTTTACAGTACCGTCACTACCAGCAGTTGCTAAATATTTACTATCAGGATAAAAAATGAGACTATTAATTGATTTTTGTTCTGTTTGCCATTCTATAATTTTTTTGCCTTCCAGATTCCAAATAATTACTTTTCCATCTACTCCTGCTGAAGCTAAAAATTCTTGATTCGGACTAAATTTTACACTGGTAACTGCACCTTGATGACCTTGCAAAATAATTTTTCTTTTCTGAAGAACACTATCTTTAAATTGTTCTTGTTCGTTAAGTTTATCAAGAATCATTTGTAAAGCTAATATTGGTCGAGTCGCAGGATATTCTGCTAGAAGAGTATTGTTATTTACTAAAAATTGTAATCTTTGTCCAGCAGATATAGCTTTGGGTAAAGCTTCTAATAATTCTTGATTTGTTGCCGATTTTTTGATGGCTAATAATAAAGCATCAGTGCCAGTTTGTTCAATTTCACGACTAGATTGTGCTAGTTTAAATCTTTGATATGCTAACATGGAAAAACCTATTGATAAAATCAAAGATATGCTCAAAATGGTGGAACCTATTTGAATCCAACGTTTAGCTTGTTGTTGTGCTTTGATAACTTCCGCTTGAGCTTTTTGAGTTTCGATTTTTTTTAATTCTAAACCTTCTGCCTGAGCATCTAATACTAATTTTTGGCTAGTAGTCAAAAATTGAAAATCTTGATTCCTTAAACTTTTCCCTGCTGCCCAAGCTAAAGCTAATTGTAAATTTTTCCCCTGTAATAGATAGGATTTATCTGCACAATTAGAATTGAGCCATGCTTTCATTTCTTCTGAATAGGGAGGCAATTTTTCCAATTCTTCAATAATCATTTCTTGATGAAAAATAGTTCCATATATTGGATTAGCAACTATTAACTTACTATCTCGTTTAACTACTAATCCAGATAACCTAAGTTCCATTTGCTCTAAACTATGATCGGCTATTATTCCAGTCAAATTATTCTGTAAAATTTCCTGATAAAATCCTAATCTTCTAACTATTCGTTCATCCTTTCTCAAGATGCGATCGCGAATAGTCTTCAAATGTTCTGGCACATCCTGTGCTTCCCAATTATCAACAATTTTCGACCTAACAATTCCTGCTACTTCCTCTGCTGGGTTAATAATTAACTCTTCATTTTCAATTAAAAGTTGACAGATCTTTTGAGTTAAAAATGGTTGCCCTCCAGTCCAAGCTAAAACCTCTTTTAAAACTGCCTGTGGTTTCTGACAAATTCCTACTAATCCATCCATTAATAATAAAGCTTCATCTAATTGAAAACCAGTTAGTTCAATCGCCCTTCCAATATTAAAAGGTGTACTACTTTTATCCTGACATAAATCTTGAGGTGTACTAACTCCTAGCAAAGCAAAAGTTAGACGATTATATTCATGATTATTAGCACGTTTATTGTAACAAGCTCGAATAAATCCTAAAAAATCATCTACTGGAAAATCTAGAGCCAGAATACTATCAATTTCATCAATAAAAATCACAATATTGTGATTAATTTTTGTCAGTAATACAGTTTTAATAAACTCACTTAATCTTTGCACGGGGGCAAGATAATCTCGCTCTCGCCACCAGGTACGAATATTTACATATTCTGAAAGATTAAAATTATTTTCTAATATCCGCAGAATACCTGCATACCATTGTTCAATAGTTACTCCCTGATTACCTATTTCTGAAATGTCGATCGCTGCACAATAAATACCTTCTTTTTGTAATCTTTGAATTGTTCTAACTTGTAAACTAGATTTTCCCATTTGACGAGAATTAAGAACATAACAAAACTCACCTGCTTTAAGACCTTCATAGAAATCTTCATCTGCTCGTCGCTTAACATAATTAGGTGCATTTCTAGGAAGACAACCACCGACTTGATAATAAGATTTTTCAGTTGAAGTGTTCATATGATGGAAGTATTTATTGACTAATGGAACTTAAACAAAATAGAAACAAAAGGCTAAAATATATACAAGAAAAGGCTTTGATATCAAAAAGGTATAAATCCTGAATATTCACGGGTTCTAGCAATTTTAGGACATTGACGTAATAATTTTGTTTAGAATGGCTTTGAAGCATTTTTTTGATTAGAAAATGTTTAAGTACTACTATGGCAATTCTAAATCATTATGTATAATCACATGCTTTCTTAAAAAATAGCTCCAACTCCTGTTCCTCCTGTCTCCTGCCTTCTGGCCGCCCATCTCTCTCACAAATCAGATAAGCTTTTGTCCATTTAAACAACTTATTGTTGTATACCTCGTTAAGAGAAAAAATCCTTCTAACTTCTAACTTCTAACTTCTAAATTCTAAATTCTAAATTCTAAATTCTAAATTCTAAATTCTAAGCTAATACTCATTTAAAATGCGTATTAGCTTAGGATTGCTATCAGTGAATATTTATTTCTTATAATACTAATCAACAATAGTTCTTACAGGAAATTATGATAATCTATAAATTAATACGGTTCAGTTAAAGATTTTTTTGACAGTTCTGTAATCTAACAAAGGTCATCTAATGATTCCATATCATAATAGTTTTAGTCTTATCTAAACCGTATTGCATTCTTAAAAAAAATGTGGCATTAATTTATTTTGTGTATCTGCTGATTAAACTTGATTTATTTAGAAGGATGTGATATTATCTTAATATTATAGTATAATAGTTTATGTAAAGGCACTATTTGTAGTGTAAATATCTAAAATAATTCCCAAAAATGCACTATATATAGTGGTGTTACGTAAATCCTGTATAGTAAAGACTAACGCCAAACATCAAGTCATATACCATTTGTAGGGTTGAAAAGCTGTTCATCCATAATAGATGGGGTGATTGTGCGTAAGTCCTGATAGTGATAGTCTAGATATCTAGACAATTAAACCGTCAACAAAATTAATGTAGATCAAAAAATAACTTTAATTTGTAACGGTTGGTTGATGTAGAGTTTTCAGGGTCATCTACCTTAAGGAAAGCGATCACTAGTGCTAGTGAAACTTAGCCTTATTGCTTTCCAGGATTGTATTATTTATATTTTATACCCCTGATAAAGTACAAAAAAGATGCCTAAAAAAGCCTACCTCAAATCCTACTTGAGCGAAATAGAAATTAAAAACCGCTATCTCCAAATTAGAGATAGAGTAGAGTCTCGACGCTGGCACTTGCTGTGGTTAGTATCTCAAAAGTGGACTATTAAAGAAGCGTCTCAAGCTTTGGGTCTTAACTATGATTATGCTAAGGATATAGTTAAAAGTTACAATCAAAAAGGTCCCGATGGTATTTTGAACCGACGGAAAACCCGGAAGTTTTACCCTTCTCACGCTTTACTGAATCTAGAACAACAAGAGCAATTACGCATAGCGCTTAAAAGTCCACCTCAAGACCAAGCAGCATGGACAGGGCCAAAAGTGGCAGAATGGATTGCTAAGACAATTGGACGCGATAGGGTTTCTCCCCAGCGTGGTTGGGAATACATGAAAAAATGTAGTTCAAATATCTGAATACAACTTTAAAGATTCAGCTATCAGCTGAATCAAAAACTATTGGTTGTACAGGACTCAATTGGATCAACATCTAACATTTTTGTGTAGTGTTATCAACTAAATATTTGCCACCTTAGTAGCTCGTCTAGACTAAAATTGTTGGTAAAGAGCGAGTATAATTAATACCTCTACCCTACAAGAAGACGAAATGCTTTCTCCTTCTCTTCCTTTGTAGGGAAGGAGGAATAACTCAGTTAACATTACGTCATAAACCGTTCTGAATGCGCCAGTTGTGTCTATTCTTCAAGTAGTAAAATTTCTCAACTAAGGGAGAAACTGGTGAAATATGTTGGAGCTAATGTACATAGCTACCCAATTTTTTTTAATCGCAACGTGCGCTAGTACGTTTACATGTTACAAATTACTGCTAGTGTAGTATGGGTAAAAGTATTGGTAATAGTAGCATAAATTTGTACTATATTTCAAGACGATAGTAATATGTAAATATATGAGAGCTCATTGCTATAATATCATGTCCGGTTGAATAGGTATAAATAAATTAGGGAGAAGTAGGGGCGAAGGGCCGTTTTGCTTGCCCATACTTCATTAACCCTGCGCGACATGAAACGCCCCTACAGATGCTCACACTAGCTAGGGTTTGCTGATTAAATCCAAAAGTATTGATAAATAAAGGTCTTAGCATTTTTAGACTTGAAAAAGTGTCTAGTTTTCGGTCCTAAGAGCTCAAAAAGTTAGTCTTTTGGGCGCTCCCTAGGCAGAAAAATCAAGGGACAAATATATCCGACTACCTCCTCTATCAATTCCCCGTTCCTCTGTAGGGACGTTGCATAACAAAAATACGTTTCATGTCCCGTAGCTAAACGTCCCTACTTCTCTTCCTGGGAGATGTTAAGGGTGGGTCTCCTACTCCTGAAAAAGACTTTTTCCGCAAGCCCTAGCTATTTTCTAATCGCTGCAATTTCTTTTTTACCCAGCTTCGCAGTTGTTCATCTGGATCGTTTGCTACTCTGTCTCGTAATAGTGGGAGGGTTTGCGGATGGCCTGGATATTGTTTGACTATTGTCCCTAGTGCAATTTGTCGAGGGTTGTCCTCCCAGTGTCCTTCACGTTGAAAGGGGTCATTGAGGGCAGTGTGATAAAACAATTCAAAAATTCCCGGTTCATGTTTCCAACCAGTAACTATTTGTCGCAGGGCTTCACCACGCACACTCGAACTATTATCAGACTCTACCCTTTGTTTGAGTAAATCTAAAATTTCCGGCTGATGTTTCCAACCAGTAGCTATTTGTCGCAGAGCTTCACTACGCACACTCGGACTATCATCAGACTCTACCCTTTGTTTGAGTAAATCAAAAATTCCCGGCTGATGTTTCCAAGCAATAGCTATTTGTTGCAGAGCTTTACCACGCACACTCGAACTATTATCAGACTCTACCCTTTGTTTAAGTAAATCAAAAATTCCCGGCTGATGTTTCCAAGCAATAGCTATTTGTTGCAGAGCTTTACCACGCACACTCGAACTATTATCAGACTCTACCCTTTGTTTAAGTAAATCAAAAATTCCCGGCTGATGTTTCCAGCCAATAGCTATTTGTCCCAGGGCTTCAACACGCACACTCGAACTATTATCAGACTCTACTCTTTGTTTAAGTAAATCAAAAATCCCCGGCTGATGTTTCCAAGCAATAGCTATTTGTCGCAGGGCTTCAACACGCACACTCGAACTATTATCAGACTCTACCCTTTGTTTAAGTAAATCAAAAATCCCCGGCTGATGTTTCCAACCAGTAGCTATTTGTCGCAGAGCTTCACTACGAACACTCGAACTATTATCAGACTCTACCCATTGTTTGAGTAAATCAAAAATTCCCGGCTGATGTTTCCAACCAGTAGCTATTTGTCGTACTGCTTCACATCGCACATCCCAATTCTTATCAAACTCTACCCTTTGTTGAAGTAAATCAAAAATTCCCGGCTGATGTTTCCAACCAGTAGCTATTTGTCGTACTGCTTCACGTCGTACATTCGGGTCACTATCAGACACTACCCTTTGTTTAAGTAAATCAAAAATTCCCGGCTGATGTTTCCAACCAGTAGCTATTTGTCGCAACACTTCAACTCTCACATACCAATCAACATCAGACACTACCCTTTGTTTGAGAAAATCAAAAATTCCCGGCTGATGTTTCCAACCAGCAGCTATTTGTCGCAACACTTCACGTCGCACATCCCAATTCTGATCAAACACTACCCTTTGTTTAAGTAAATCAAAAATTCCCGGCTGATGTTTCCAAGCAGTAGCTATTTGTCGCACTGCTTCACGCCGCACAGCCCAATTGTGATCAGACTCTACCCATTGTTTGAGTAAATCAAAAATCCCCGGCTCTTGTTTCCAACCAGCAGCTATTTGTCGCAGTGCTTCACGTCGTACATCCGGGTCATCATCAGACTCTACCCATTGTTTGAGAAAATCAAAAATCCCCGGCTGATGTTTCCAACCAATAGCTATTTGTCGCAGTGCTTCACGTCGCACATGCGGGTCATCATCAGACTCTATCCATTGTTTGAGAAAATCAAAAATTCCCGGCTGATGTTTCCAACCAGTAGCTATTTGTCGCAGTGCTTCACCACGCACACTCGAACTATTATCAGACTCTACCCATTGTTTGAGTAAATCAAAAATTCCCGGCTCTTGTTTCCAACCAATAGCTATTTGTCGCAGTGCTTCACGTCGTACATCTGTGTCATCATCAGACTCTACCCATTGTTTGAGTAAATCAAAAATTCCCGGCTGATGTTTCCAGCCAGTAGCTATTTGTCGCAGTGCTTCACTACGCACGCTCGAACTATTATCAAACTCTACCCTTTGCTTGAGCCAAGTATAGGTTAAACGATCATCTCTCCAGGTTGTAGCCACTACTTCTACAGCTTGAGTACGAATTTCGCAAACTAAAGCTGCATTTTTCTGATAAATTTCTTCAGAGTAACTATCATAAGATTCGTAAGAATAATCAAGATCATACCCAGTCAAATCTTTTAACCTATTTAATAACCGATATCCCATATCACCAATACTATGACGACTCCTGACTTCAAGCAAACACTTACCAGCCAAAAATAAATTCAGAAACTTTTTTTCTTCTCCATCTTGCTTCATCAAATAACAAATAACCTCTCCCACAAACTTGACATCTATCATCCCTACAATTAACCGCAAAACTTCATGCCATTTTTCATCTGGCCAGTGCTGACCAAAAACTTCTTCAATAAGTCTGTATTGAGAGATTTTCTGTTCTTTTTCAAACTGCCAAACAAAACTCCAAGCACAAAAATATTCCAAAAAAGTTCGATGCACAAAAGCATAATATTCTGCGCCAACAAAACACAAAATAAAATTGCGACTTCGCAACTGTTCCATCAGGGCTCTAGCCACAGTTTTTGGATCATTAATATCTTCACTTTTTAGATA
>JAKQYF010000052.1:14825-26480 GCA_023356535.1 Trichodesmium sp. MAG_R03
GATAATCTTTTCTAAATCATTTCCATGAATCAAATTACCAGCTAAACCTGCCTTATTTTCCTGCATAAAAAAAGCTACCTGACGCAAAATTGCTTGCTTATCTTTATAGTCAATAGTCATCGGGTTAAGATGGGCATCAATTAGGGCCCTTTCTGCATCCCACTGCTGTAATAAAACCCGAGAAGCTTGATTATAAAGTTCTGCTCTATCTCTTGGCAATTCTTGATGACGATTCAAAATAGCCATCATAGTTAATAAAAGTGGATTTCCTGACAATTCTTGAATAGCCGAAGAATCTTTAATTGCCCGTTTTAATCTTTCCCTTTTCCTCTCCCTTTCCTCCTCATTTTGATAAGTCAAATCGTGCCAACGTTGAATAAAATCTTCAACTTTTTCCTCTTCTAAATCTTGTAACATAAAATGATAAAACTCAGCATCCCGAAGTTTTTGTGACTTATAACCAATTACCCTGGAAGTAACAATAACCTGCACATTTTTATAGTTATTAGTAAATCTATGAATATCAGTAATGATCTGTTCTCGTTTAGCATGATTGAAAACTTCATCTAACCCATCAAACATCATAATTGCATCACCTTGTTGTAATTTAGCATAAAGTTCTTGCTGAGGTAAATGGCAGCTTATACCACTGCCTTTTTCCAGAAAATCTAGAAAATTATTACAGTTATTACCATCATAGTTACGCACATAAGTTCGAAGTTCAATTAATAAAGGAATTGGGTTTAAAGATAAATCTTTTAGAGGTAATTCTGCCCATTGCAAAGCGATATATTGTAATAAAGTAGATTTACCAGAACCGGGATCTCCCAGAATAACTAAATATTTATAGTTGCTCTCTTTTATTAATTCTAAAACTGAGCGAGTCTGTTGCTGAAAATACCTATGTCGAAGACTTTCCAGTTGTTCTTGAGAAAGTTCTGTATCTAATTGCCCAGCCTCCTTTAGTCGTTGGAGATATTCTTTAGGAATTTCATGTACTTGAGGCATGAATTCTTGAGACTCCCGCACATTTTGGGGAATAAACATTCGCCATAATTTCAATTCATTATAACCATAACCACTTGTCTCTAAACTTTCTAATTTGAGATTTCCATATTGTTCTCGGATTCCCTCTTGATATCTTTTTAAGTCAAATTTTGGTCTAATTTTAAAGTTTTGGTTTGCCAGTTGCTCCAGATTTTTAGAATCTAATATTGCCCGTAAATCTTGGGAATGCCGAATAATATTTTTAGTGTTTCTCTGATATTGCTTGGCAAGAAATTCCCAATCAAAATCATCTGGTAAAGGTGGATTTATTTTGTTCCAAGTAGTAGCCAATTTATTAGTATCTAAAATTTTTATCTCATTATCAAAAGCACCAATCAAAATCTCTAAAACTGACCCTTCTTTAATAAAATCTCTGAAAAATTTAGAGTATTCTTGTAACTCACTTTCACTTAATTCAGCATTTTCTAACTCTTGCTTTCCCAAATCTAAAAAATATTTAATTGCTTGTTTTGTAGCTTTTTTTAAAGCTTCTACATTTGCTATCCTACCAAAAACATCAGAGAGACTATGTTGAAAAAAATCCTTAACATAGTCTTCAGCAGCACCCTTAGTTAATTCTCCGATAACTTCCTTAGCAATAAATTTAACTGCTTCACTACTTCCCCAAGCAATTAACCACTCAATCATCATTATTTAACCTCTTATACATTAATATATTACAGAATTTAACCGTTTCATCGAAGTCAAAAGTCAATACTTTTCCTAATCCCTTAAGCAAGGTGTTTTCATTCTTACGAAAAACAGAGAGGGATAGTGGGGGTCTTCAGCCAACATTGAGATCAAACCGCTTGTTTGTAGTTGCACTTTAGCCCCAATCAAACATTACCAGGACTTACCCATGAACACCATTGGCAGGGTGTGTTTTGCTGACGCAAAGCTGTGCGAACGCTTCGCGACTTGAATTGCGCACTTCGTAACGCACCAAGGCTCTATACATAGTACCTTTGCTTAAGTCCTGATTACATTGTGCCATAACACACTGTTGGGGTTCAGTAGGTCCAATAATGGGGTGAACTCTTTCATCTTCAATATTGCAATAGCAAATTTTTAAGAATAGGACTTATGTACATATATAAAATTTTACACTATCTTTAGGGATGAACAGTCGTAGGTACTCCCCAACATGAACAAAAAAAGGTAGAAGATAGAGGGCAATAGGCAGGAGGGATCCCCATGAGATACCAAAGGTACAACCTTCTAGGGGTCAAAGGGAGCAGGGGTTTTAGTCCTCCACTATATTTGTGATTGCCTCCCTAAACCCAATTTTTCAGTAAATTACCAAAATTATCACCAGAAGTAACAGATTTAGCTGGCCATTCGTGGGGTAAATGGCATCTATAAGGTAAAAGAAATAATTAAGATTTGGACTTTTGGTCCTTTTGATTAGGACGACGTAATTCGTAAGTCAAGAAAAAAGCCATTATCTAAAAGATTCAAAGAATCATATTTTTGTCCACTTCCCATCAAGACTCATATATTAAGATTTAGACAAAAGATTAAATCGTATTAATCCGGATTTAAAAACGCTTTTATTGTAAATATAACAAACTGATACTTAGATTATAATGCATAACAATTACATTGAGACTTATAAATTATTTTTAAAAGGGTTTTTATACCATATATCATCTGTAGATATTTGCTCTGCAACATAAAATACCCCTAGTAAATACAGTGGTTCTAACTAGGACTTACTAGTAATATTAATGTGTCAACAAAATATACTGTTAGCACTAATGCTACCCTTAAAAGAGAGTAAAAATAACTATGGAAAATCACAGAAATTAATTAGTAATAAAATTATGTCAATCGGGACTTACGTAAAATATGAAACTATACGGTATTTTGAGGTGTTTAATAAGGGTTAACCCCCCCACTATTTCCAAGTGGTCATATCTGAAACAATTACAAATTAGGCAACATGTATAGCAGCCCTCAATTGGTTGTGAGAATTTTTCTAATAGTTAATTGGATATGAAATTATACGGTATTTTGAGGTTTTTAATAGGGGTTAACCCCCCCCACTATTTCCAAGTGGTCATATCTGAAACAATTACAAATTAGGCAACATATATAGCAGCCCTCAATTGGTTGTGAGAATTTTTCTAATAGTTAATTGGAGCTGAAAACCTTGAAAATTCTGACTACCGTCTATTAACTACTGATTATTGACGACCAGAAAAATATTACAAATCAACAGAGCTGACACAAAGGTACTATATATAGAGTATTAGTAGGTTCCGTAGCACAACAACACCCTGCCAATAGCGTTCATGTGTAAGTCCTATCCATCAGACTACAATCCATTACTCAACCTCAAAAGAATAACAGGACTTACGCCAAGGCTCTATATATAGTACCTTGGTGCGTTACAAAGTGCGCAATTCAAGTCGCGAAGCGTTCGCTCCGCTTGGCGTCAGCAAAACACACCCTACCAATAGCGTTCATGGGTAAGTCCTAAATGATTTAGTTTATCTTGACTGCCAAAAAATGTTTACTACCTCTAGTTACACCAGAATAGTTAAAATTAATATGTTCCAAACACCACCTTTACCAAGATACTATGTAGACCGCCCGGAATACAGCCAAGACTTAAAAACTCACCTACTAACAAATTCATCAGATACCAAAGCTATTGTAATGACAGCTATCCACGGCTTAAGTGCTGTAGGTAAATCTACTCTGGCAGCAGCTTTAGCTTATGATAATGAGGTACAATCTCGTTTTTGTGATGGCACTCTTTGGGTAACGTTGGGTCAAGAGCCTAATCTTTTACCTATACTAAGTGATTGGGTGCAGGCATTAGGTGACTATAACTTCAAACCTACAAGTGTGGAGGCCACTGCTAATCATTTGCAAACCTTGCTTTATGATAAGGCTGTGCTATTGGTGATAGATGATGCCTGGAAAACAGACCATGCCCAAATATTTAATCTCGGTGGTCCGCGCTGTCATCTTGTCGTGACCACTAGGGAAAAGGCTATCACTGATGCTTTGAAAGCTAAGATTTATAGTCTGGATATGATGACCTTACCTCAGTCAATGCAACTTCTCAGTCAAAAGTTAGGGTATGAAATTATAGGAGAGGAAGCTAAATATGCTGAGGCTTTAGTTAAAGAGTTAGGATATTTACCTTTAGCTTTAGAATTGGCAGCAGCTCAAGTTGGGGATGGTATGTCTTGGAGAGTTTTGTTAGAAAATATTCAAAGGGAAAAATTCAAGTTAAAAACATTGAATAGACAAGAAGTCAGGGATATGACTAATAAGGCTAGCCTAAAACATTTGAGTTTGACTGCTTCCTTGAATTTAAGTATTAAGCAACTGGCAAAAGAAACGCAAAATAATTTTATTTGGTTGGGAATATTGCCAGATGATGTGAATATTACTCAAGGGATGGCGGCTGTACTTTGGGGAATGAATAATGAACAGGATGCACAAGATAGGTTAGCCTATTTTCGGAGTAAAGCGTTGTTGTTAGATGGTGTGGTTTTTGCTGATGGCAAGCCGACTTATCGTTTACATGACTTATTTCACGATCTAGCACGTTATTTATTGACTGCGCCGTTGCATCCAATAGATAGGGCTAGTTTATCGGGGTTGGGTATTAGTCTGGCTGAAGCTCACGGAATATTTTTGGAGAAATACAGTCAGTTAACTGATAATAATCTTTGGCATACTTTACCTAATGATGGTTATATTCATCAGCATCTCGTCTGGCATTTCCAAAAGGCGGGAAAAATAGAAGAGATTCATCGCTTATTGGCGGAGAAGTCGAAAAGTGGGGCTAATGGTTGGTATGAAACATGCGATCGCCTTGGCAAAATGGGACTTTTTATTAATGATGTGACTCAAGCTTGGGAGTTGGCCGAGATTGACTGGGATGAAGATAGATTAGCTCAAGTTATTGGTTTGCAGTGTCATTATGCTTTGATAACTGCCTCTATTAATAGTTTAGCAGCGAATTTACCAGTAAATTTGTTGGTTGCTTTGGTTAAACATGATTTATGGACTCCAGAGCAAGGATTAGCCTACGCATTACAAAAGCCAAATCAAGGGGATAAAGTAGACTCTCTGGTAAAATTAGTTGATTATTTGCCAGCAAACTTAATAAAACTAGCCCTTTCAAATGCTATGGTTGCAGCTAGACAGATTCAGTCTAAGAAATATCGCGCCCAAGTTCTCGGTGCTTTGGCTGATCAATTTCCCGAATTATTACCAAAAGCACTGGCTGAAGCACTGACTGCGGCTCTACAGATTCCCCATGAGTATGAGCGCGCTCAAATTCTCATTGCTTTGGCTGATAAATTGACACCAGAATTATTACCAGAAGCACTGGCTGCAGCTCGACAGATTCACCATGAGTATGAGCGGGCTCAAATTCTCATTGCTTTGGCTGATAAATTGACACCAGAGTTATTGCCAAAAGCTCTGGATGCAGCTCTACAGATTCAATCTAAACACCATTGCGCCAAAGTTTTCAGTGCTTTGACTAATAAATTTCCCAAATTATTGCCAGAAGCACTGGCTACAGCTCTACAGATTCAGTCTGAGCACCATCGCACCCAAGTTCTCATTGCTTTGGCTAATAAATTGACACCAGAGTTATTGCCAGAAGCATTGGCTGCAGCTCGAGAGATTCAATCTGAGCATCATCGCGCCCAAGTTCTCTGTGCTTTAGCTGATAAATTACCAGAATTATTACCAGAAGCACTAGCTGCAGCTCTACAGATGCAGTCTGAAGATTGTCGCGCCCAAGTTTTTAGTGCTTTAGCTGATAAATTGCCAGAATTATTACCAGAAGTTCTGATTGCAGCTCGCAAAATTCAAAATGAGGGTGATCGTGCCAAAGTTCTCTGTGCTTTGGCTGATAAATTACCAGAATTATTACCAGAAGTTCTGACTGCAGCTCGACAGATTAAGTCTGATCACCCTCGCGCCCAAGTTCTCTGTGCTTTGGCTGATAAATTACCAGAATTATTACCAGAAGCCCTGACTGCAGCTCGACAGATTCAGGATGAAGATTATCGCACCGATTTTCTCATTGCGTTGGCTGATAAATTGACACCAGAGTTATTGCCAGAAGCTCTGGTTGTAGTTCGAGAGATTCAGGATGAGGATTATCGCACCGGTTTTCTCATTGCATTGGCTAATAAATTGACACCAGAGTTATTGCCAGAAGCTCTGGCTGTAGTTCGAGAGATTCAGGATGAGTTTAATTGTGCCCAAGTTTTCAGTGCTTTAGCTGAGAAAAATTCCGAATTATTACCAGAAGCACTAGCCGCAGCTCGCAAGATTCAGCATCAGTCTAAGCGCGCCCAAATTTTCAGTGTTTTGGCTGATAAATTTCCTGAATTACTACCAGAAGTACTGGCTGCAGTTCGACAGATGATGCAACAGGAGCAGTATTGTCCCCAAACTCTCAGTGTTTTAGCTGATAAATTAACACCAGAGTTATTACCAGAAGCTCTGGCTGCTGCTCGACATATCCAGGATGAGGGCGATCGTGCCCAAGTTCTTAGTACTTTGGCTGATAAATTGACACCAGAATTATTCCCAGAAGCACTGGCTGCAGCTCAACAGATTAAGGTTGAGAGAGAGCGCGCTCAAGTTATCAGTGCTTTAGCTGATAAATTAACACCAGAATTATTACCAGAAGCACTGGCTGTAGCTCGACAGCTCGAGAATGATTATGACCGCGCCCAAGTTCTCAGAACTTTGGCTGATAAATTACCAGAATTATTACCAGAAGCGCTAGCTGTAGCTCGAAAAATTGACGATGAGTACCATCGCGCTGAAGTTATCAGTGCTTTGGCTGATAAATTAATACCAGAGTTATTACCGGAAGCACTGGCTGCTGCTAGACAGATTGAGCATGAGTATTATCGTGCCCAAGTTCTTAGTGCTTTGGCTGATAAATTGACACCAGAGTTATTGCCAGAAGCACTAACTGCTGCTAGACAAATTCAGGATGAGGGTGATCGTGCCCAAGTTCTTTGTGCTTTGGCTGATCAATTGATCCCAGAATTATTATCAGAAGCACTGACTGCTGTTCGACAGATACAGGATGAGGGTTATCGTGCCGAAGTTCTCAGTGCTTTGGCTGATAAATTGACACCAGAATTATTACCAGAAGTATTGGCTACAGCTCGACAGATCGAGGATGAAGGTTATCGTGCCCAAGTTCTCAGTGCTTTAACTGATAAAAATTCTGAATTATTACCAGAAACATTGGCTGCTATTCGACAGATTGAGTATGAATCTAATCGTGCTTATAATCTGAGTGCTTTGGCTGATAAATTTCCCGAATTATTACCAGAAGCATTGGCTGTAGCTCAACAGATTGAGTATGAGTCTAATCGCGCCTATACTCTCAGTGTTTTGGCTGGTAAATTGACACCAGAGTTATTACCAGAAGCACTGACTGCAGCTCTACAAATTCAGGATGAGGGTTATCGTGCCCAAGTTCTTAGTGCTTTGACTGATAAATTGACACCAGAATTATTACCAGAAGCACTGGCTGCTGTTCGACAGATTCAGTATAAGTCTAATCGCGCCTATACTCTTAGTGCTTTGGCTGATAAATTTCCGGAATTATTACCAGAAGCACTGGCTACTGTTCGAGAGATTCCTTATGAACAGTATCGTGCCCCAGTTCTCAGAGTTTTGGCTAATAAATTTCCCAAATTATTACCAGAAGCACTGGCTACTGCTCAAAATATCCAGTATGAGCAGTATCGCGCTCCAGTTCTTGGAGCTTTGGCTGATAAATTGACACAAATGCCAAAAACTCAACTTTATCCCCTCTGGCAAAAAACCCTTCACACCCTATCCCTTCGCACTCGCCGCGACTTACTCTCAGACATAACAGCATTAACTCCTGTAATATTTTATTTAGGAGGTCAAGAAGCAATCAAAAACACAGCTATTGCTATTCAAGAAGTCTCTCGATGGTGGCCTTAATGTTAGTTATTCGTCTATCCAGGGATTAGTAGGAGCCTTGAAATCGGGTATTTTCTTTCTTTTAATACCCGGATTTAGTATAACCTAATTTACAGCGAATTTCACCTTAGTGAGGTACACTTTAGTCAGGACTTACGCGCGGCCACTACACGAGGGTGAGGGCGAATGCCATTCGCCCCTAAATATGGCATTTTTAAGGTGAATTTGGGTAATTCCTGATCTGTACTTCGTATACTTGAAATTTGCTGTATCTTTGATGCTATCCTTTAGATAAATTGCTAAATTAACTAATTAATTAAATCAGATGTCTCAAGTAGATGTAATTGTAATTGGTAGTGGAATTGGTGGTTTAAGTTGTGCTGCTTTATTAGCCCACTATGGTTTTGATGTAATTGTTTGTGAAAGTCATTCTATTGCTGGAGGTGCTGCCCATAGTTTTGAATATCAGGGATTTAAGTTTGATTCGGGACCGTCTTTACATTCGGGTCTTTCTTATCGCCCTTCTAATAACCCACTAGCACAAGTTTTGGATGCTATTGGTGAGGAAGTACCTTGTGGGACTTATGACACTTGGGGTTGTTGTTTACCAGAGGGTGACTTTAATACATCGGTGGGTGCAGACCAATTTTGTGATGTTCTCCAAAGGTTGAGAGGTGAGGGTGCTGTGGCAGAATGGCGTCAACTCCAAAAAGTTATGGCTCCACTGGCAGAAGCAGCGATCGCTATTCCTCCTGCTTCTCTCCGTTTTGACTTAGGAGCAACAATGACAATGGGGCCGTTTTTACCTGCTATGGCAAAACATATTTTTAATATTGCTCAGTTGACAGGGCCGTTTTCCCAAGTTATTGAAGGGGTTGTTACAGACCCTTTTATCCGGAATTGGCTTGATTTACTTTGCTTTTTACTTTCTGGTTTACCGGCAAATGGTACTATTGCGGCGGAGGTTGCATTTATGTTTGCTGAATGGTATCGACCGGGAGTTGTACTAGACTATCCTATTGGTGGAAGTGGAGCAATAGTTGATGCTTTAGTTAGGGGGTTACAACGCTACGGCGGTCAATTAATGTTGAATGCTCATGTGCAAGAGGTAGTGGTTAAGGGTGGCCGCGCTGTGGGGGTGTTGTTGCGGAATGGAAAGGAACTTCGGGCAAAGCAAGGGGTTATATCAAATGCTTCTGTCTGGGATACTTTGAAATTGTTGCCAGAGGGTGCGGTTTCAAAATCTTTATGGGAAAAACAACAAGCAACACCGGAATGTAATAGTTTTATGCACTTACATTTGGGTATTGATGCCACAGATATTCAACCTGAATTGGCTTGTCACCATATTGTTGTTAATCATTGGGATCAAATAGATGCACCCCAGAATGTTGTCTTGGTATCTATTCCATCTTTGTTAGATTCTACTCTTGCACCTCCAGGAAAGCATGTTATTCATGTTTATACTCCTGGAAATGAACCATATCAATTATGGGAAGGTATGGATAGAAGGAGTCAGGAATATGCACAACAAAAACAAGAAAGAGCTGAGATAATGTGGCAAGGGTTAGAGAGAATAATACCTGATGTGCGTTCTCGTTGTGAGGTGACATTGGTGGGTAGTCCCTTAACTCACGAACGCTTTCTTCGCCGCCACCGGGGGTCTTATGGTCCAGCAATTCGTGCTGGGGAGGGGTTGTTTCCTGGACCGAATACCCCATTACCAGGGTTGTTATGTTGTGGTGATTCTACTTTTCCTGGTATTGGTTTACCTGCAGTGGCAGTGAGTGGGATGATAGCTGCAAATACTCTTGCTCCTGTGTCGAAACATAGGGAAATGTTGGCAAGATTAGCACTCTAAATTCTAGGTGATCTTCAAGCGTGGGCAGCAGTAATATTTAGTTCTACAAATCTGGCTTTTTTTAAGGTTTGGGCATAATTTTCAATTAATTCTTTGACTTCAGGAAGTTTGCCAATGCGTTATTTAGTGGCTATTTCCCACGCTGAAGCACTACTGACTAAAATTTGATGATTGGGGTTTTGTATGATTCCCCGACTAAGGTTATCGAGTTTTGGGTTCATCAAATACCCACCATAAGAAGATATGGGTATCAATTAAATATCGGTTTCCCATTGTTGTAATTCTTCCTCTGGTAAGGGTTCAAAAAATGCGTCGCCTAGTTTTCCTTTAAGTAAACCAGGGATGCGTACTTCTTTACTTTCTAAATTTAGTCCTAAACGAAAGTAATGGATGAATTCATAAATTTGAGTTAGTTTATCTTCGGGTATTTCTTGTAATTCTTCAATAATTTTTTCAATGAGCATAATTCCTCGGTTAGATATTTTGATAATAATCTGATTTCAGATTGATGAATTGCAGCGCTTTCTGTTGTTATGAGGTATGCCTGCCTGTTGCCAGGTATCAAAATGCTGAAATAAAGGAAACTCGTAAAATTGGGTTCCTAAAAGTTTTTGATCTTGACGGCTGAAACGCTTATATGTTATACTCTACAAGTCTCTGCGCGAGAGAAGAAAACGACTGCTGGTCGCGTCAGCTCCATTCTATTATAGTACATCACCCGTATTATTGTATACATACTCGGTCTCCAGCTGTAGGTACGGTTAGGTAACTTAGGTAGATGCCCCACAAAATGCGTATCTAATCTAAAAGTTAGTTCATCGTCATACAACCATTTTCCTCCTTGACGCCATCCGACTTTGTCCCCAAAGGAACGATATACTTTCTCATCATACTCTTTGGTACCACCCAAGCTCTGATAAATTTTCTTTTGCACAGAAAAGCCGAACTTACCATGACTATATTTTACCCAAAGTTCGTCAATTGTGCGGAGGTCACCACAAGGAAATTTTTCTATATCTTCTACTCTTAGCGTACCCTCCTTATCTCGCCTTGCAACTTTCAACATACAACGAGCTGTTTCCTCATTTGCTTCAAACCATTTTCCCTCACTAAGTAATCTACTTAATTTATGATAGTCAAAAATAACATCAGAAATAACAGGAGGCATTTGAGGCCAAATTTTCTCCAAAGCTTCTACGGAAATAGCTAACCCCTCCCTCCCATCTTTCTCCATATCCGTAGCGATACCCAACACACCACCAGTTTCCAAGTCCACAACAGGTGCCCCACTATAACCTTTACGAAGGCGATCGCCCTCATTAATTAACAATTTCCAAACTGCCACTGTTTGATGATTTTTACGAGCAAAACCCTTTTTCCCTAAAGTTCCCTCAACAGTTTCCAGCAAGATTTTTTTCTCCTCACCATAGAGAAAATGACCTGCTGTCCGAAACTTGAGGTTTTCTGCCGCGGATAAACTTGTGAGGCAGAAAAGTTCGACATTCAGGTTTTCCACCCCCAAAACTGCTAAATCAAAATTCTTAACATCTCCTATTGCTAAAACCTCTGCCGGAATATCATTGACTAAAACATTTTCTTTACCACCCACATCCTCAACAACATGGGCGCAGGTTAGCAAATAAGTATAATTATCCTCTCGATAAAATGCAAATCCAGTGCCAACAACATCTGCCTTGCGAGAGTTGTCACTGGCACTAGTAATTAAAACAATAGATTCTTCTAAATTACTCATTCTCCAACTTTTTAGGTTTCAGAACTAACTTAAC
>JAKQYF010000053.1:0-13899 GCA_023356535.1 Trichodesmium sp. MAG_R03
ATTATTCACTAATCCCTGACGAATTAACCGATGAATTACAAATGGTTGAAACAACTCAATTGCCATTTCTCGTGGTAAACCACATTGATTAATAGCCAACTTAGGTCCAACAACAATTACCGATCGCCCTGAATAATCAACCCGTTTACCCAACAAGTTTTGCCGAAAACGACCCTGTTTTCCTTCAATAATATCGCTCAAAGATTTCAGAGGTCTATTATTTGCACCCACGACAGTTCGACCCCGGCGACCATTATCAATCAAAGCATCAACCGCTTCTTGCAACATTCGTTTTTCGTTGCGGATAATAATCTCTGGAGCCAATATTTCCTGTAATCTCCCCAAACGATTATTCCTATTAATTACTCGTCGGTAAAGGTCATTCAAATCACTAGTTGCAAATCTACCCCCATCTAATTGTACCATGGGACGCAGGTCTGGAGGAATCACAGGAATTGCATCCAAAACCATCCATTCTGGTCTTGAGCCTGTAGCAATAAAATTGTCAATTACCCGTAAACGCTTAATTAACTTGGCTCGTTTTTGGCCTTTAGAATTAATAATTTCTTCTCGTAGTTTTTCTGCTTCTACTTCTAGATCAAGATTTGCCAATAAAACCTGCAAAGCTTCAGCACCAATACCAACCTCAACCCCCACTATTTCTGAATCTTCACTATAAATCTGGTCCTCAATTTCTAGCCAAACATCTTCCGTTAACAATTGTTTATAACTTAAACTTTCGTGATTTCCTGGTTCCAATACCACATAAGCATTGAAGTAAACAATTTGCTCCACATCCCGCAATGACATATCTAACAAAATTGCCATATAACTCGGAATACCCTTTAGATACCAAACATGAGTTACTGGTGCTGCCAACTTAATATGTCCCATACGATGACGACGCACCCGTGACTCAGTTACTTCCACTCCACATCTTTCACAAACAATTCCCCGATGTCGGACACGCTTATACTTTCCACAATGACATTCCCAGTCTTTCGCCGGACCAAAAATTCGTTCACAAAACAATCCATCCATTTCTGGTTTGAGAGTTCGGTAATTGATAGTTTCTGGTTTAGTTACTTCTCCTACCACAGTACCATTTGGTAGAGTTCTTTCTCCCCATCCACGAATCCTGTCTGAAGAAGCTAAACCAATTTTCACATAATCGAATCTTTGTTCAAGTTTTGGCATTTTAGTTATTAGTTATTAGTTATTAATTATTAGTTAGCCTTTTGGGTCGAAGTTTCATAGTTATGAACCGATCACTGAGAGTAGGGGTTGAAAATACTACAGTTTTTTTCTTCTCCCTGATAGTAGTCTCCAGGACTATATTTAAGAGACTCCAATATAGTCACAGCAAGACTTTAATTTCTGACTTCTGACTTTATAAGGAGGGCTCTTAATATGATTTTTTAGTCAATTTGATTAACTAGCTATCAGCTTTCTGCTTGCTTCTACTGCTCGTTCCCTTCAGTTAATAATGATTCATATACAGGACGAGAAGGTGTTCGCTTTCCTGGCAAATCTGCCATTAAATCAACCTCCACATCCTGAGTCGTACCATCATCAACAGCTTCTACTTTATGAGCTGCAATATCCAAACATAGAGACTGTAACTCTCGCATTAATACCTTAAAAGATTCAGGAGTACCAGGTCGTGGAATAGCCTTTCCTTTCACAATTGCATTCAACGCCTCATTCCGACCCTGCATATCATCAGATTTCACAGTCAACAATTCTTGTAAAGTATAAGCAGCACCAAAAGCTTCTAATGCCCATACTTCCATTTCCCCAAAGCGCTGACCACCTTGTTGCGCCTTACCACCCAAAGGTTGCTGCGTCACCAGAGAATAAGGTCCTGTGGAACGAGCATGAATCTTATCATCAACCAAGTGAACCAACTTCAACATATAAGCAATTCCTATAGTCACTGGACGATCAAACCTTTCTCCAGTCCGCCCATCAAAGACCCAAATTTTTCCTGGATTTTTCTCATCAAACACCCAATCTTTACCAGAATTATCCCTGGCCAACTTTAACATTCGATGTACTGTTTCCCGGGATTTCTCAGGACCATGCATCTCATCAAAAGGTACACACTTAAACCGCACACTTAAAATTTCACCTGCCCATCCTAACAAACACTCAAAAATCTGTCCTACATTCATCCGCGAAGGTACCCCCAATGGATTTAACACCACATCTATAGGAGTACCATCAGGCAAATAAGGCATATCCTCAATTGGTAAAATTCTTGAAATAATACCCTTATTTCCGTGTCGCCCCGCTACTTTATCCCCTACCTGAATCTTCCGCTTTTGAGCTACATAAACCCTGACCACCATATTAGCTCCCGGTGGTAGTTCATCTCCTTTTTCCCTGGTAAATACTCGCACATCAACAATACGACCTTTCTCACCATTAGGTACCCGTAAAGAATTATCCCGCACATCCCTTGCTTTCTCTCCAAAAATTGCCCGTAACAATTTTTCTTCTGGAGGTTGGTCAGATTCTCCCTTCGGAGTAACTTTACCTACGAGAATATCTCCAGATTGTACCCAGGCACCAATGCGAATAATTCCCTGTTCATCCAAGTTCCGCAGACCATCTTCTCCAACATTCGGAATTTCTCTAGTAATTTCTTCTGGTCCTAATTTTGTCTGTCGAGCCTCAATTTCAAACTTTTCAATATGAATAGACGTATAAACATCATCATATACTAAGCGCTCGCTAATCAGAATCGCATCTTCATAATTATAACCTTCCCAAGGCATATAAGATACTAAAACATTTTGCCCTAAAGCCAACTCAGCGCCTTCAGTGGAAGAACCATCAGCTAATACCTGACCTGCAACCACGTAGTCTCCCTCAAACACCAAAGGTCTTTGGTTTAAGCAAGTATCTTGGTTAGACCTTTGATATTTACATAGTGGGTAATCTATCTGTTTGCCTTCCTTATCAATAACAGATATCTTAGTTGAATCTACATAGCTAATTTCCCCATCTGTCCGAGTAACAACCACCATACCAGAGTCCCGGGCAGCTTGAGGTTCTAAACCTGTTCCCACTAGAGGTCTGTCCGGGTTTAACAATGGTACTGCCTGTCGCTGCATATTAGAGCCCATAAGTGCTCTGTTAGCATCATCATGTTCCAAAAAAGGAATTAACGATGTAGCCACAGAAACTACCTGCACAGGGGAAACTGCTACATAATCTACTTGTTGGGGAGTAGTAGTAGTAAAGTCTTGTCGGTAACGTACTGCTACAACATCCCCCAAAATTTTCCCTTCCGCATCAGTCATAATGTCCCCTGGTGCAACTCGCAAGTCATCCTCTGCATCTGCGCTCATGTATATGGGAGTGCGATCACGTAACACTCGACCATTTTCTACCGGATAATAGGGAGTTTCTATGAATCCATAGCTATTGACCTTAGCATGGTTAGCTAAAGAACCAATTAATCCAGCATTCGGGCCTTCAGGTGTTTCAATAGGGCAAATCCTGCCATAGTGAGAAGGATGGATATCTCGGACAGCAAATCCAGCTCTTTCTCTCGTTAACCCTCCAGGCCCCAAAGCTGATATTCGTCTTTTGTGAGTCAGTTCCGCCAATGGGTTCGTTTGATCCATAAATTGGGATAACTGAGATGAACCAAAGAATTCTTTAATAGCTGCTACCAATGGTTTTGGGTTAACTAGTGATGTTGGGGTTAATGTCTCTGCTTCAGATATAGTCATTCGCTCCCTAATAATTCGTTCTAAACGGTTTAACCCCACTCTAATTTGATTTTGCAGTAATTCTCCTACACTTCTGACTCGTCGGTTTCCTAGGTGGTCAATATCATCTGTCTGACCAATATCATACTCTAAATTAATTAAATAGTCAATCGAAGCTAATATGTCTTCTTTAGTTAAGACTCGTAATGTACTTGGTAAATTTAACCTTAGTTTGTTATTGAGTTTATATCGTCCTACTTGCCCTAAGTCATATCTTTTTTGGTCAAAAAATCGACTGTGAAGTAGTTGTTCTCCACCAGCTATAGTAGGTGGCTCCCCAGGGCGTAGTTTCCGATACAGTTCTAATAAGGCTTCTTCTTCTCCATATTGTCCTTCTTTTTCTATAGTTTTTTGAAAATAATCAGGATGTCTAAAGGAGTCGAAAATTTCACTGTCTCCTAATCCCAAAGCCTTAAGTAATACCTGGGCAGAAAGTTTGCGAGTTTTATCTATTCTGACCCAAACTAAGTCATTTTTATCTGTCTCAAATTTTAGCCATGCACCCCGGTTAGGAATTAAACTAGCATTATATGTGCGTCGCCCACTCTTATCAGTCTCAGATTTATAATACACTCCTGGAGAGCGAACTATTTGATTAACAATTACCCTTTCAGCTCCATTGATAATAAATGTTCCCCTATCTGTCATTAGGGGTAAGTCTCCAATAAATACTTCTTGTTCTTTGATTTCCCCAGTTTCCTTATTAATTAAGCGAGTAGGAACATACATTTGTACTGCATAGCTGCTGTCTCGGCGTTTCGATTCTTCTACACTATATTTTGGTTGTTTTAGTTTATAGTTTTTAGCAATAAAGTGAAGTTCTAGCTTACCTGTATAATCTGTAATTGGAGAATAGCTTTCTAGTTCTTCTATGAGTCCATACTCTAGGAACCAGCGAAAACTAGCTCTCTGAATTTCTATCAGATCAGGCATATTGAAAATTTGCAGGTTACTGTAGGTGTTAACGTTTAATTTTTGATGAGTCATTCTTGAGTATCCTAGTAAGAGAGCAGTTTCTTATGGGTAAGTTTTATAGTACAAACATTGTGGATTAATATTCCACAAATTAATTTGTTAAAGCAGATTCCCAGTATCTGAGGAAAAAATATTAATAATAAAACCTTTGTAGCAGGGGTATCTTGTCTGGAACAGCTATAACTCACTGAAATGAAATCTGCTGTATGTTGATCAATTCTATAGACAAGTAAATTTTTCACAATTCAGTTATTTTCTAGTAATTATATAGTATTTTTTACCAGATGATAACTCATACTTTACTCCTTCTTTCACCATAATAATTATTTCAGGGATAATGTTTTTTGTACAAATTTTCCATAGGTTACTCATATCTATAATTCTATTTTTTTATTCTTGAATAGATTCTAACTTTACTAGAAATTTCTCCTTTTCTTGTACTACAAAAACTGAAAATATCTTTGCTATGCTCACTGAATTGCTGAGGAACACAAATCTTTATTTAATGTTTTAAACTTAATTTATATCAACTAGGCTAATAGTTGGTTGAAAATCAGATAAACTCCGAAAAAAAATTATTTTTATCTGATAAACTTTGCTATTTAGATTACTTATATAGCAATCAGGAATGATTTATAAGAATATATATAACTCAGTTTTTCTCTGGTAGAAAATTGTTTTCTCACGACTTATTCAGGATTGCTATATAATATTGGTGGTTAGGAATCAAAACTTTTACTATATAGTAACTTCAGGAAATTATTTGAAATTTAAAGTTGGAAACTATTTGTGATATTTTTAAAGTTAATTGGTATAATGATATTATTTTATTGCTTTGTTTAGGTTTATCAATATACTTGCTAAATAATGCGCTTATAGATTCACAGCAACAAATTTAGCATAAGGAATGTACATTTGAGATATGAAATTCGTTTTAGTAATAAATATACATATTAGTATAGATTCCAGGAAAGGAAGTTAAAAGAGGACTTTCTGAAAGATATATCTTGACTCTCTCTACTCCAGAGCACTTACATTCCATATCTAAACTTATAATTGATTAAAAACTTTAATCTGGCAAGCAGCCCACTACAAGAGAGTATAAGAGAGTTTTGGCTAGAATTAATAATGGCAATCTAGTTTCAAAGTCATTTGTCAATACTATATTTCCAATTAAATCATTAACCTACTCCTCTAACATAAGTGGAGCTGGGTTATCAAAAATTAATAGAAAAGCCAAACAATTTACAAGCATTTTTGCTGGTTTGTGCTGCTAGATTTTCTAATGTTACACCTCTAAGTTCAGCAACTTTTTCGGCCACATATTTTACATAAGCAGGTTCGTTGCGTTTGCCCCGCTTTGGAACTGGTGCGAGAAATGGACAATCTGTTTCTACCAACAGGCGATCATCAGGCACTATCTTAGCTGATTCTTGAATTTGTATAGCATTTTTAAATGTCACAATTCCACTAAAACTAATATAAAACCCTAGGTCTAAGAAAATTTTAGTTTCTTCTGGATTACCTCCCCAGCAGTGCATAACCCCTCTAACAAGCCTTTGATTTTCTTGAAAATTATACAAAATTTCTGCCATGGAGTTAGCTGCATCACGACAATGAATAATTAATGGCTTGTTAAGTTTTTGAGCTATAGTTAGTTGCTGTTTAAAAACAAATTTTTGTTGCTTTTGATTCTCTGCTTTGTAAAAATCTAATCCTGTTTCACCTATAGCTACTATTCTAGGGTCAGATGTCGCAAATTTTTGAATTTGATTAGCAGTGGTAGATGTCCACTTATGAGCATCTAAGGGATGTAAACCAACTGCATAAGAAATTTCTGGAAAGCGATCTGCTATGGCTTTTATAGAAAGCAAATCTTCTGGTTCGACACAGGAATGAACTAGGTGAACTACTCCTGCTTCTTCCCAACGTTTACGGATCTCTTCCAAGTCAGAATTGAATACATCAAAGTTGATGTGGACGTGAGTATCAATTAGCTGCATTTGGATTTTATAGTTAATTTGCTTACTTACCTTGCTTATTTTTAATCATGCCTTTAACTTCATTAACCATATTCAGGCCATAGTTATCAACACAAGAACACAACTATCAAATAGAACCATAAAAGAACGTTCTTTATTTTTGAGTTTTAATTCCAATTTAATTGCCTCCTCGCTAGATGATCAAATACTTTGCTCATAATATAATTTATCTATCCCATGCCAGAAACTTCCAGGGATCTTGATACTAGAAACAGCTACCCTGTGTTTCATATTTATAGCTACTACCCTGTGTTTCATATTTATAGCTATTTTTTGATTCCGACACATTATAATATCGCTTCATAGGATAAGAATATATTATTTTTAATAGTTTTTTGGCAACTGACCCAATAATCATGATTGATCATAACTAGGCCATTATTTCCTTGAGGAAGTTACAGAGCTATCTGTCACTACAGATTCTGGCTTACTTTCGTCACTGATTAAATCTCTCTTTTGACATCCTCTCTGGCTTGAAGGCACAGAGATGACTACTGTCCCTTAGCTCTTCGTTGGGTTAACGTTTGGCTGGCGCAAAGCTCTGGTAACATTGGGCGCTGCTATCTTGGCAGTATTACTACCCTTCCCTCCACGTCCTTCGAATGTCTCAGATTGCTCACCTGCGGCAATAATATTATAGCTTATATCTTCCCACTTAATTAATTAATATGCCGCTCTAGAAGGGAGAGACTTTAGACTCAATTTTTCGATAAAATTTCACTAACCTAGCCTTTTTGCGAGAACCATTATTTTTGTGTAAAACACCACATTTTACAGCTTTATCTATTTTACTGTAAGCTTTTGAAATTCGCTGTTTAACTTCTATTTTTAATTCCTCTGTGGGATTGGAGGCATAGTTTTCAACAGCAGTGAAGTATTTTTTGATCAAAGTTCTAACTGCAGATTTATAGCTTTTGTTCCGCAGACGGTTCCGCTCAGCAACTTGGATACGTTTAATAGCAGATTTAATATTGGCCATAGTTTACTTTATATCTAGATTCAGAAGTTTTGACATCCTCCCGATGCCTTTCATGTTGTACAAAATCTAAGGCTCCTTATGCATATCCTTAGTTACTATTAGTTAACTATACAAAATATCATTATATAATAGCACTTACTTTGTCAGTATGCAAGGTGTTTTTTGGTATTTCTATAAAACTCAAAATATATCCCTCAACTCTAGACTCATTTAAGTTCTACTGCGATGGGGTGGGTTTTATACTAATTATCAAAAGTAATGTTATACTTAGATAAAACTTTAGTATCGTTACCTAAGTCCTGTATTTCCTTTATCCCTCTATTCCCAAAAAGCGCCCAGATTTTGGACGACGTAAACATAGGATTGCTATATTGTTAAAAACAACGATTTATCCTAGAAATTGGGTGCGCGCGTGAGTAAGTCTTAAAAATTTCAAAAGTATTAAAGATGCTAGTGTTATGACTTCACGCTATAACAAAGAGTAATGGGTAATTTGGAAACTGAAAGAATTGTTTGAGTTTTACTCCTAGATAAAATTAGGGTTATTACAAGACAATTGACGATGAGCAGAAATTTTATTTCTCATGAGTTCAGTATTTAACATTATAAATAGATAGTTTTAATATTGATCCAACTCTTTTGGTTCTGAAACTACCCTCTACTGGTGAACTTTATTTTTTAGTTGGCATTCCTAATCTCTATGCTGCGAATAATTACTCAGTGGGTTGAGGCAAAAGCTGAATTAAAACGGATCACAGAGCGTACCCACGATGATATGGCTATTCATCAAGAAACTACGGTGCGAGAAATTTTGCGCTCCGTTAGAGAAAAAGGTGATGAAGCTCTGCTAGACTATACTTCTAAGTTTGACCATATCTCCTTGACTTCCGAAGAGTTAAAGATAAGTGGTTCTGAGTTAGATGCGGCCTATCAGCAAGTCAATAAGGACTTCTTAAGTTCGATCCGTTTGGCTGCTAAACAGATAGAAGCTTTTCATCAACAACGAGTTCCTAAGTCTTGGGTTCAGTTTGGTGATGATGAAGTGGTCTTGGGCAAACGTTATACTTCTGTAGATAGAGCTGGACTTTATGTTCCTGGTGGTCAAGCTGCATATCCTAGTACCGTTCTGATGAATGCTATTCCTGCTCAAGTGGCTAAAGTCCCCGAGATTTTTATGGTGACACCACCTGCTCAAGGGAAAAAAATTAATCCTGCAGTCCTAGTGGCTGCCCAAGAAGCAGGTATTCAAGAAATTTATCGAATCGGAGGTGCCCAAGCAATAGCTGCTCTGGCTTATGGTACAGAAACTATACCAAAAGTGGATGTGATTACTGGGCCTGGTAATATTTATGTGACTTTGGCCAAAAAAATTGTTTATGGTATCGTAGGTATTGATTCTTTGGCTGGGCCTTCAGAGATACTGATTATTGCAGATTCTGAGGCTAACCCAGTTTATCTAGCAACAGATATGTTGGCTCAAGCAGAACATGATTCTTTGGCTGCTGCTATTTTATTAACTACAGATGCAGCACTAGCACGTCAGGTGGTGGTAGAGGTGGAACGACAACTCCAGGAGCATCCACGTCGTCTTTTGACAGAAAAGGCGATCGCCCATTATGGCTTGGTAGTTGTTGTCCCATCTTTGGAAACTGCTGTTGAACTTTCTAATCAATTTGCTCCAGAACACTTGGAACTGGAAGTTTCAGAACCTTGGGAACTATTGGAAAATATTCGCCATGCTGGTGCTATTTTCCTTGGTTATTCAACTCCGGAAGCTGTGGGAGACTATTTGGCTGGGCCAAATCATACTTTGCCGACTTCTGGTGCTGCTCGTTATGCTTCAGCACTGGGGGTAGAAACTTTTATGAAGCATTCTAGTTTGATTCAATATTCTCCTACTGCTTTGCAAAAGGTTGGTTCTGCTATTAATGTATTGGCCACAGTTGAGGGTTTGCCTTCTCATGCTAACTCAGTTAGATTAAGGATGAAAGCTCAGGAAAACGAACAACAAAAGTGGGCGAAACAAGAAACAATTAGTCAAGAAAATGACGGTAAAAATTTATAAATGATGCTAGGTGACTCCCGTTAGAATCTTTAAATCGCGGGAGAATTAGGTTATTTTAGTTGAAATAATGTTGCTTTTTTGTGCAGATCAGCTGTTTTTCCTCTTTTTTTGTTCCTTAACTTGATTTGATTTCTCACATCGCCATAAGAATAAACATGATTGCCATGGGCGAAGCAATTACCACATTTATATCTATCCAATAAAAGTGAAATGACCTGATTACCTATCCCATATTTTCCCTCTGCACTACCAAACCAATCATAATTTGAAATTGAAATAAATTTTAAGATCTAAATCTCAAATACAAAATACCAGAGAAAGTACAAAAAACAAGATAATATTCAAAGTACAAAAATTTGACAAATAATCTAGGATAAAGATGAACAGGAACTCTAAAATTTCCTAAAATTTATAATATTCTTGAATATATAAAATCAGACAGAGCAAGGCGGATGAAAACTTGTTTCAAGCAGTCTATAGCTGCACTTACAACTATAGGATTATTTACTTTATCTTCTATTATTCCCGCAAAGGCAAATTTCTTTAACCAAAAAGAAGTTGAGCAATCTAGATATGTTGCAATAGCAGTTCCCCGTATTTTTGGGCCACAATTGCTAATCTTAGAGCAAAAAACAGATGCCAGACAATGCTGGAGTGAAAGTGGCGATCGTCCTACATTGGTCGATCCTCTATTACTAAATTTCGATTTTACAGGTATTTGTGGGCGTGCTACTGACAGTAATGGTTACTCTATCCGAATGGCGGGTACCGATCTAGCTCTTGACTATGCTCTTTCTTTGCAAATGAGTGGGGGTGATATACGACTAATGGGCATTTCTCGTGTTGACTCTAATGCACCACGACTACTTATTGGTAGAACTTATGGTTTGGCAAATGGATTTACTAAGATCATTCTTGAACCTGGGTGGCGATTTGCTAAAAGAAGTTATCAAAGTAAAGAGTTAGGGCACATATATATTACTACTGACTGGATGCCAACAGAGTTAGAAAGCTATAATCCCCAATAGATGTATCAAAATTAATTGCAATTGAAATTTAAAAAAGCGGTCATTTTTAACGACCGCTTTTTAAGACTCTTCAACACCACTTAAAAAGAGAAATGACACAAAAATAATGTCTTAACTTCACTAGAGATTTCTAAAAGATTTATTATTTAGAAAGAGCATCGACGACTGGCCGTGTTTCGTCTCGATACTCTCACTAATTTTCACTCCTCACACGAATATTATTATAACTTACTAAGTTATTTTTGTCACTACTCTTAAGATTTGTTTTTATTAATCTTGAAAGTCTTGTATATTAGGATCTTGACTGTTGAGCTAACCAATCTAAAATCAAAGAGTTAACTATTGTAGGCCTTTCATCATGAGCGCAATGGCCTGTTTTTGGTATGGGCTCAAATTGAATAGATCCACCTTTGTCTGCTAAGTCTTGATAAATTTTGGCGCCAGATATTGGTGTCCAAGGGTCATTTTCTCCCCAGATAACTAACAATGGTGCTTGAATTTTTGGTAACAATTCTGAGGGATGAGGTCCAGCAGGTGCCGTGAGAATTGAAGCAAAAACTTTTTGCGCTCCAGCTTCACTTGATGGACCATGAATTATTTCTACTAATTCTTCTGTGACAGCTTCTTTATTCATATAGACTTGCTTGAGAGTATTACGGATACGATTTTTTTGACGGACTTGATTAAAAATAAATGATCCTACAGCTGGGAAGCTTAATAACTTGGTAAACGTCCCCATGATTAATCTTAGGGCCAGATTTAATTCTTGAGGTCGATGGTTTAAACCTCCTGCACAATTGATGAGAATTCCTCCTGTCGAGATTTCTGGGTAATCTGCTAGTATCATTAGGCTAAGTAATGCACCTATTGAATTGCCGATAAAGACAGTGGGTTGGTGAATATGTTCGCTCCAGAAGTCGTATATTAATTTTTGCCAGAGTTCCATTGAATAATCTATTGGAGGCTTAGAAGATGCTCCAAATCCTAGTAAGTCGAGGGCAAATACTTGGTAACCAACTTTAGCAAGGGAAGGGATATTATTGCGCCAATGATTTATAGATGCACCAAAGCCATGAATTAACAGTAAAGGTTGTCCAGCTCCCATCATGGTATATTGGATTTTATGGCCTTTCCAAGTCCAGGTATACTGAGCTAGCTGATTTTCTGAAGTTGGATGTGATGTAATTACATTCATTTTATAAACTTTTGTAAAGCTACATAATTATCATAATAGAAATATTGGCAAAATAAACGAAAGATAAAAATTATATACTAACAATAATTTTTTTGACAGATTGCTAAAAATATGCGCATTTGTTGCTCTTATTATTTTATTTATTACTACTTCCCATAATTTCCAAATTTGCCATTCTATTCTTAACCATCATCCGCACAACATCTGGCATTTTATAATTTGCTTTCCATCCTAACTTTTGTTCAGCTTTAATTGGATTTGCCTTACTAACAGAAATATCAGTAGGGCGATATAAACTTTGATCTACCTCTACATGATCCTGCCAATTTAATCCTACAGAAGTAAAAGCTTCTAATACAAAATCCTGCAAAGAATAAGTTTCTCCAGTGGCAATTACATAATCATCTGCTTCATCTTGCTGCAACAGTAAAAACATTGCTTTTACATATTCTGGCGCCCAACCCCAATCTCTTTCTACTGAAATATTCCCTAAATGTAATTTCTCCTTACTACCTTTAGCAACTTTACAAACAACTGAGACAATTTTTTGAGTAACAAAACGTTGAGGCCTGAGGGGAGATTCGTGATTAAATAAAATACCAGAACAAGCAAATAAATTATAAGCTTCTCGATAATTTGCTACCTCCCAAAAAGCTGCAGATTTAGCAACAGCATAAGGACTTCTAGGGCGAAATGGAGTAATTTCTGTAGCAGGTTGACCACCTGTATCACCAAAACATTCACTAGAACTAGCATTATAAAATTTAATTTTTGCTCCAGTAAAACGAATTGCTTCTAATAAGTTTAAGGTACCAGTAGCAATACTTTCTAATGTTTCTACAGGTTGCTGAAAAGATAGACCTACTGAACTTTGACCAGCTAGATTATAAATTTCATCTGGTTGATATTTAGTTAATATTTGTAAAACACTTCTAAAGTCATTTAAAGACATGGAGTCTAACTTTACTTGATCACGAATACCTAAACAAGATAACTTGTTAAAAGTAGATATTTGAGCATCTCTAGAAGTGCCACAAACCTTGTAACCTTTTTCTAATAATAATTTAGCTAAGTAGGAACCGTCTTGACCGGAAATTCCTGAAATTAATGCTGTTTTCATAATCTTTCAAAGAAGGAAAAAGAGGGAAATAGTAAGGTCTAATTTTTATAGATAGTTTTTGGTTTTAACCAACAATTTTTCGGCTAAGTTCACTTTTTTGAGGAAGGTTTTAAGTATAGCACTACGTACTTAGGTTAGGACAATACTAAGCCCTGAAACTTAGTCATAGGATTACTTTTAATTTTTGACTTCTAACTTGCCCGTAGCGCTATTGTATCAATCTGGAATTGTTTCTGCGAGAATTTTTGCTAGATTTTTGATATGAGCTGCATAGTTTTTTATATTTTGATTGGGTAATATTTTTTCCTGCTTTTCTAATTTTAATTTGGTTTTTTCTAGTTCTATTTGAGTTTGTTGAAGTTGGCATTGATAGGTATTGAGTTGTTCTTGATGTTTGGATAACTGAGATTGAGATTGTTCTAATTCTGCCTGTACTTCATCTAGTTGGAATTGAGTAATTTCTAATTCTTCTCGCATATCATGTAGCTCGGAGTGAGATTTATCTAATTCTGTTTTAATATTTTGTAGTTGTGATTCAGCATTTTTGGCTTTTTCTTGATTTTGCTGAAGTTGAGACTGGGTAGATGTTAATTGTTGGGCAAATTCATCTCGCTGAGATTGAATTTTTTCTAGCTCAGAGCAAGTTTGTTGTAATTCTGATTCGGCATTTTTGGCTTTTTCTTGATTTTGCTGAAGTTGAGACTGGGTAGATG